>DATHLI010000358.1:0-2820 GCA_035488355.1 bacterium
GATGCCGGCTCGCGTGGATTCTCCGACCGCCTCTTTGGTCTCGCCGGAGACGACGATCTGTCCCCCGTGGGCCGCGGCGCAGATCCGCGCCGCCGTGTGGACCGCCAGACCGATGTAGCCGACATCGGTGAGGGTGGGGCGTCCGCTGTGGATCCCGATGCGGACCCGGACGTCGAGACGGTCCGGCCAGCCTCGCCCGCGGAACGCCCGCTGGATCGCCGCCGCGGCCTCGACGGCGTCGCCGGCCCGCTCGAAGACCGCGAAGAACTCGTCGGCGCGGGCGTCGATCTCCCGTCCGCCCGCCCGCGACACCGCCGTCCGAAGGATGCCTCGGACATCGTTCAGCAGATCGCGGTAGCGGTCCCCCAGCCGATCGAGTAGCGCGGTGGACCCCTCGAGATCGGCCATCAGCAGGGTCACAAACCCGGTGGGGAGCGCCGCGGCGTCGGTGGCGGTCGCCCGGACCTGCCCGTACTCGCGTTCATGCTCGACAATGAATCGCACGGCGGCCAGCACGGTCTCGGCCAGATCCGGATCGTCGAGCACGGCCGGATCGTGTACGAGCGCCGTCATGGGCCGGCCGCGGCGTTCCAGATAGGTGACCACCCGCCGGTCCTCTTCGGCGGGGAGCGGGACCGGCTTCCCCGCGCCGTCCAGGTACGCTCCGGATGCTTCTGACCAGTAGAGGACCGTCAGGGTCGGATCGTGGAGGACGCTGCGCAGGCGCTGTTCGAGGTCGCCCGGCGCGCCGTGCCGGCCCAACTCGATCACGAGGCGGCCCGCCGCCGCATGCCGCTGCTCTTCCGCGAGTTGGCCGGTGATGAAGCCGATGGGCACGATGCCGTATTTCTTCGCCGCATTCAGGAGCCGCTTTCGGGCGCGCTGCCGGGCGACATCATCCTCGAAGATCACCTGGTTGAACCGGGCGAGGGCGTTCCGCACGTGCGCCGCATCGTGGATGGGCAGGCGCCTCCGGCCGCGGGCGTCGACGTAGGCGAACGCCCTATCCGGGAGGCCGGCCCGCTTGGTGGAGGAAAGGCGGGGCATGCCCCAACAATAACCCACTGCCTTCGGGCATGTCTACGGGGCGGGTCTGCTGCGAACACCAAGAGCACACTCGTGATCTGAAAGGGGGGCGCGGCATGGCCATCGCCAGGTATCTCGTCAAAGACGTGGATGTTGCCGTCACGTTCTACACATCGAGCCTCGGCTTTGTCCTGAAGCAGCGCTGGGGTCCGCCATTCGCCATGGTGTCAAAGGATGACCTCGACCTCTGGCTCAGCGGACCGGAATCGTCCGCAGCCCGGGCGATGCCCGACGGGCGCAGGCCGGAGCCCGGCGGGTGGAATCGAATTGTCGTGCAGGTGACCGACCTGCCCGCGACGGTCGCCCGGCTGAAGAAGACAGGGATAAGGTTCCGCAACGACATCGTGACCGGGCCTGGAGGGAAGCAGATCTTGCTCGAGGACCCCTCGGGCAATCCGATCGAACTGTTTCAGCATATGTAGGCCCTAGGCGACCGCGGCGGTCATGACCATTGCGCGCCCTGTGATGTCCGGCGCCTGCCCCCACCGCTTCCGATCAAAGGCGGTCTGGCACAGAAATGGCTCCGGAAGACCGAGGCCCGCGTGGCACCTGGCGGCGGTGATGAGCTTGCTTGAAGGATGATTTGCCGGAGTTACAGTTGCTTTCCTACGACGCGCGGCTGGCGGCCGCGGCCGAGGGAGAGGGGCTGGCGCAATGACGCGCGGCTAGTTTTCCGGTCGCAGTTTAGAGAGGCTCGATTCGTTTCCCCCTTGACAGGTCTGTCCGCGTCGGTGCTATCATCTAACCGGCTCCTGCGGTGTGCGCAAGCTGCGTAGTTCCGATCCAACAGTCTTACAACGGGAGCCCGACTCCGGACGGGGCCGACAGGCCCGGCGATCTCTGCAGCCTCATGGCCGGCAGAGGGGCTCGTTGAAGCCGCCCGGGAGGGCACCCACCTTCAGGGGAAGGGTTCGCGAACTGCGGGCGGCGGCATCGCGGGAGCCTTGGCGTTTCCGCGCCCAGGATGAATACCCGGGAGGGGGAACACTGCGACCGGGCACTCCATCCAGGGTGGACGCGGCGCTACCCTGACGCCCTATGCCGATCAGCCCATTCGGAAACCCGGCTTCCCCGCAGGCGGCCGCAACCGCCCAATTGTTTCGCTTCGTCCTCGTGCTCGGGGCCGCGGTGTTTGCGGTCGTCGCCGGGATCATCATCGTCGCCGCGATCCGGTTCCGCCACCGCCCCGGGCAGGGCGATCCGGCCCCGGATACCGGGCGCCCGGGGATCGAGGTCGTGTGGGTCGGCGCCGCCGCGCTCCTGCTGCTCGTGATCTTCATCCCGACGGTCTCCACCATGCGCGCCGTCGATCCGCCGGCGGACCGGCGCCTGCCCGATCTGGTCGTGACCGGGCACCAGTGGTGGTGGGAGGTGGGGTACCCCGGATTGGGGATCGTGACGGCGAACGAGATCCACCTTCCCGCGCGCCGGATGTTCCTCGTCCACCTCCAGTCGGCCGATGTGATCCACGACTTCTGGATCCCCTCGTTGACCCGCAAGATGGACATGACCCCCGGCCACGCCACCGACGTCTGGCTCGAGGCCGATCAGCCGGGAGTCTATCTCGGCGCCTGCGCGGAATTCTGCGGGGTTCAGCACGCGTGGATGCGGATCCGCGTGATCGCCGAACCCGAGGAGGCGTTCGCCGCCTGGCAGCAGCAGCAGCGTCAGGCGCCGTCGCCGCCGCGGACGCCGGACGCCGTCGTCGGCGCGAGCCTGTACCACGAGGACACC
>DATHLI010000359.1:0-23390 GCA_035488355.1 bacterium
CGCCCTTCCTGAATCCGGATCCACCCGCCCTCGAGACACACGCCCCACTGCTCGTTCGGATGCGAATGCACGGGCGACTCCGACCACGGCTCCAACTCGACGACCGAAAGCATCAGGTGCGTCCCGGGAAAGATCCGAGCCCGAATGCCCGGGGCCAGCGCCCGAGGAATGCCTCCCTCACGCAGGTTATGAAACCGTTCCCCGCCCATGACTCGCAGCTCCTCCGGGCGCACGTCGCCGGCGGCCCGCTATCCGAGTGCGCTGCGCCTTCTGTCGGCGGTCCGGCTTCTCCTGCCAGAAACTGTGCCGGGCTCCGGGGTTAAATCGCCCCAGGTTCCCGCTTTGAGGCCGCGGCGCTCCTTCCCGGCGCCTTGATCAACGCCACCAGGGGAGCCGTCGCCCGGGCGAGCACGTAGGCGGTGAAGCTGAGTGCCGTGACGAAGAAGCTCACCGGCCACGACGTGTAGAGTGCGCAGACGAGCCCGCCGACGGTCGCCGCCAGCGCAATGGCCACGCTGCAGGCGGTGATCAGGCTGGGGTGCGCCGTCAGCCGCTGCGCCGCGCCGGCCGGGACGACCACCAGGGTCAAGACCAACAGCGCGCCGACCACCTGGATGACCTCCGCGACCGCGAGCGCCAGGATCAGGAGGAACACGGTCGACAGCAGCCGGACCGGCACCCCGCGGGCCTCGGCGACCTCAGGATCGACGCTGGCAAACCGGAGCGGCCGGGAGATGGCTGCCAGTGCCGCCAGCGCCGCCGCTCCGACAAGGGCCGTGCGGAGCACGTCCTCGCGGCTCACCGCGAGGATCGACCCGAACAATATGCTGAACGCCTCGGTGGCGTAGCGGGTGGAGAGGGTGAGGAAGAGCACCCCGAGACCCATCCCAAACGCGAGGACGCTGCCGATGGCGACGTCGCGCTCGCGCAGGCGCACACCGAGGGCGCCGATCGCGCCGGCGGCGGCAAACGCGGCCGCCAACACCCCCACCGGGGCCGGCAGTCCCAGCATCACCGCCCCCGCGGCCCCGCTGAACCCGACCTCGGCCAAGCCGTGCACGGCAAAGGACATGTTGCGCATCGTGACGATCGGTCCGACGACACCGGCCAGGATGGCGGTGACGATGCCGGCGAGCAGCGCCTGCTGCACGAACGCGTAGTGCCACAGCGAGTGCATCAGACGGCCGCCGGATGTTCCGGCAGCGGCGCGTGCCCGCCGAGTTCTGCCCCCAGCACGACGACCCGCCCCCCGATCCTGAGCACCTCGACCGGGAGACCGTAGAGACGGCTCAAGGTCTCGGAGGTGAGCGCGTGATCCGGTTTGCCGGCCGCCCAGCGGCCGCCGGCGAGCAGGAGCACCCGATCGATCGCGGAGAGCGCCGGGTTGATGTCGTGCGTGACGAAGACCACGGTCACGCCTCGCCGCCGGTTCCAGTCGGCGAGGAGCTCCACGATCGCCTGCTGGTAGTGCAGATCCAGGCTGAGCAGCGGCTCGTCGCACAGCAGGATCTGGGGATTGCTGATCAGGGCCTGGGCGACGCGCAGGCGCTGCTGTTCGCCTCCCGAAAGCCGCCCGATCGCGGCGTCCGCATACGGCCGCGCCCCCACCAGCGCCAGCATCTCGTCGACCCGACGGTGCGCGGCGCGCGGGCTCAAGGAGCATCCCCATCGGTGTCCATTCAGACCCAGGGTGACGAGATCGCGCCCGCGCAGGGGCAGGTCGGGGTCGAAGGCCCGCTGCTGCGGGACATAGCCGACCGCCTGGCTGCCGCGCCGGGGCGCCCGCCCGAGCACCTCCACGCGCCCGCTATCGGGCGACTGCAGGCCCAGAAGCGTGCGCAGAAGGGAGGTCTTGCCGCTGCCGTTGGGGCCGAGGACGGCCAGGAACTCGCCGCGGGGCACGGTGAGGGTGAGGTCGCTCCAGAGGGTCTTGCCGCCCAACCGCAGGGTGGCCTGGTCGAGCAGAAGCGCGGGGATCTCGGACATTATTTCCCCCGGCCCAGCGCCAGGCGCAGCTGCCCGAGCTGGGAGAGCATCCACTGCTGAAAGGTCTTGCCCGGCGGCTTGGTCTCCGACACGCCGACCACGGGGACACCCACGCTCTTCGCCAGCTGCTGGACTCTGGTGGTGATGGGGGAGACCGTCTGGGTGTTGTACAGCAGGACCTTCACCTGATGCTGCCTGAGGTGGTCCTCCATCTGGGCCAGCGCCGGCGCCGGCGGATCTTCGCCTTCCTCGATGGCCTTTTGAAACGACAACGGGGTAAGGACGACGAGCCCGAGGGCCGCCGCCATGTAGCCGAAGACGGGCTCCGTACACGCGACCGGGGCGCCGCCGTATTGCGCTTTGATCCCGGCGATCGCGTGATTCAGCGGCGCCAGCGACGCTTGGAACCCCTGGTACCGGTTCCGGTAGGAGGTGGCGCTCCCGGGATCGATCTGGACCAGGGCGTCGAGGATGACCTGGGCGACCTTGGGGATCGTGGCCGGATCGTACCACAGGTGCACGTTGTCGCCCTTGGCATGCCCGGTCAGTTCCGAGACCACGATCAGCTTTCGCCGGGGATTGGGTGAGGCGGCCACCAGGTGATCGATGAAGGCGTCGTAGCCCAGGCCGTTTTGAATGATCAGCCGGGCGTTGGCGACGGCGGCGGCGTCCCGGGGGTTGGTCTCGTACTCGTGCGGGTCGACGTTCGGATCGCTGATGATGCTGGTGACCCTGACGTCATCCCCGGCGATCTGGCCCACGATGTCGCCGTAGAAGTTTTCGGCGGCGACCACGACGATCGTGGGAGAAGACGGCGCACCGGAAGCCGGAGACGCCGCGAGCGCGCACCAGACGGCCAGGCACACCCTCCGCGCGAACCGGCTTGACAGCATCCGCCGCCCCCGCCATACTGGTTTAGTACTTGAGACTGAGTATCGAGATTGAGTCTCACGAAGTATAGAGCAGCGCCGCCGCCCCTGTCAAGATTTTGCGGCAGGTTGCGGCGCGAGGGAGGCGGGATGTCCACGTCGGGGCATCAACCCGAGGCGGTTTGGACGCAGTTGAAACGGGCGGGCCTGCGTGTGACCCCGTTACGGCGCCGGCTGGTGCGCCTGTTCGCCACTTCCGGGCGCTGGTACAGTCCCCAGGAACTGAGCGCCGCGGCTGAAAAAGCGGGCCTCCACCCCGGCCGCGCGACGGTCTACCGTTTGATCGATGCCCTGACGGCCGCGGGGCTGTGCAAGTCTTATCCGCAGCCCAACCGCCTGACTCGGTACGTGTTCTGCACGCCCGAACACCACCATCACATGATCTGTCTCGATTGCGGCAAGGTGACCGACTTCGCCACCTGCAGGGTCAAGGCGCCGGACGCCACGTTCACCGTCAAGGACCACGCCGTCGATTTCTTTGGGAGCTGCGCCGTGTGTCGATCGAGCACCGGCGGGCGGGGCCGCCGGATTCGCGGTTAGCGCGGGACGGGGCCCACCGCGCTTTCCGCCTGCAGGCGCGCGAAATCGTCCCGTCCCGAATCCCTGATACCGACCGAGGGATCCCTAAGGGCGGTCGCCCGAGCGCAGGCCGTGCTGCCGGCGCAACCCCAGGTGTTCCTCGACACGACCTACACGCCCCCGTCGGAGCAGATCATCGCCGACCGTCACGAACCTTTGGAACGCCGGAACCGCCTGGATCAGAGGTAGGGAATCCGCCCGCCCCCGCTGGTCTGCGCTTGCCCGGGGTGCTCACCTATGTTAGCATGCTAACAGAGGTGATCATATGGCGCAGCCGCTGCGCAATACCACGCTGTACCTGCGAGGGATCCCCACGGACCTGGTCCGCGAACTCAAAGCCCGGGCGGCGCGACAGGGACTGACCCTGACCGCGCTCGCAACGACGGCGCTCGCGCGCGCCCTGGGGGCGCCCCCGCAGGACGATCTCGGGCCGCTCGAGGCGGATATGGCGTGGTACGAAGCCCACAAACGTTCGCTGCTCCGCCGGTACGCCGGCGAGTATCTCGCCGTCGCCGACCGGCGCGTCCTGGACCATGACGCGGACTTCAGCGCCCTGGCGGCCCGTGTCTTCGCCAAAGTCGGCGTCAGGCCCGTCTTCATGCCTCAGTGCGTGGGACCCAATCAGATCGTGCACCTGCGCTCCCCCCGCCGGGTCCCGGCCTAAGTGCCGCGCTACCGGTACGGCAGGCAGCACACGCCTCCCGCGCCCGTCCTCCCCGTTCGCGTCGGCCGGCCCGGGGCGGCGCCGGAGATCTTCTTCTCGGCGCTCGTGGACACCGGGGCGGACATCAGCGTCCTGCCCCTGGGGCTGCCGGCCCAACTCCACCTGCCGGCCGTGGGACGGCTGACCGTCGTCGGGGTCGAGGGTCCGCCCCGCTCGCTTCCGCTCTATGCCGTCGAGGTCTCCGTGAACGGGTATCGCGTGATCGCCAGGGCCGTGAGCCTCGGCACGACGCCGCTGATCGGGCGCGAGCTCATCAACAAGATGCTCATGCGCTTCGACGGCCCCAAGGCCCTCCTGGAGGTGAGCTTCCCCTGAGCCCTCGCGGGACGCCGCCTGCCCGCCGGTGGGGTCCGGCGCCGCTCCGCGCGACTCGCCGCGGAGAGCGGGGGATCGCCATGATCGCGCTGCTGGCCTCCGTCTTGATCGTCACGGTGATCAGCATCGCGCTGATCGGCCTGATGGACACGGACCTCACCCACGCCTCCATCCAGTTCGCGGTGGCCCGCAGCTTCTACATCGCGCAGGCGGGCCTGGCGGAGGCAGAGGTGCAGGCCTCGGCCGCGGCGGATCCGGCGGGGTACACGACCCCGGACCGGGGAGTGACGGTCCCCTACGGGAGCGGGCTCTTCACCTACTGGGTGGACGCCGGTCCGGCGGCCGGGTGCGGACCGGGGCTCAAGACCTTGGAATCGCATGGGGAGGTCGCATTTCTCGGACGGACGATCGGGGCCCGCGTCCGGGGATGCGCCGTGGGCGGCGCGCCGTTCCTCGCGGCGCTGTTTGGGGTGGGGCCCGTGCAGTTCCGGGGAGCGGCCTCCCGCGTCTACCTCGCGCCGTATGCGGTGGGGACGCCCGGGGGCGGCGGGAACCTCGGCTCGTTCACCGAGATCAACTTCGCGGATGGGGACACTCGGGTGAACGCGTTGAGCGAGACCACCACCGATACCGTTACGCTGCGGGACGGCACGGTCGCGGACTACCAGCTGTTCGGATTCTCCACGGCGCCCGAATACAATCCTGATCCGGAGGCGGACCCGACCCCGTGGATCTCCTCCGCGTTTGGAGAGATCATCAAGGCCAGGCCGGCGGCCGAGCTCATCCTGAACCGGTGCGGCACGCCTCATGCATGCGTCACCGTGCGGGACAACATCACGGACGTGCCCCGCATCGCTGCGCTCCGCGGGGCCAATTACCTGCGGCACGTCTACCTGAAGGACATGCGAAACGAGACGCTTCCGCGGATCGCGCTCGATCCCGCGACGCTCAGAGCCTGGGCCGCCCAAAATACCGCGAACGCCGCCCTGAATCGAGCCGCGCGCGTGCGCGACACGACCGGGCGTGACCAGGTAAACTCTGTCTACACCCGCATCGGATTCTACCAGCTCCTGTTCTACCTGCAGCGCAACCCGCAGCAGTTCCTGCAGGGCACGGTCTATGTCGATGGGGATTTCGAGTTTCTGGCCACCCTGGGGACCGCGCAGGCCCTGGGAAGCGTCCCGGGGAATGTCACGCTGGCGGTGGCGGGGGATGTCATCATCGACAGCAAGATTGCGGTCACGCTCCGGCACGACCTCACCACCGTGGCCGGCCGCAGGACCCCGGGCATCCTGGTGCTGGGGGCTCCCCACCCCCTCGACCGCCTGAGAGAAACATGCGGGGGGCAGCGCGTCAACCGATCGGGACGCCTGGTGCTGTGTGAGGGCAGCTCGCTGACCGTCGACGGCCTCGTCTACACCCAGGATGGCATGGCGGTCGAACCCGGGGCGCGCGTGGATCAGGTGGGGGCCATGTACCACAACAACCGGGGGACCCCGAACCCGAGCTTCATGACCCAGGATGCCACGGTCGTGCTGAGGTTTGACCCGCTCGCGCTCAGCGCGCTCGGAACCGGCATCGCGATGCTCTCCTGGCAGCAGGTGCCGTAGGACGTTCTCGTGGGGTGAGCCAGAACGTGCCCGCGGAAGCGGATCAGCCGCGGGACGTCCCGGCCCACCCCCGCCGGGCGGCTACGGCACCGCGACCGTGGCCACCACCTGCTGCTGCTGGTTCCGCGGGTTGCCGCCGTCGTTGTAGGTGCTGGCGAAGGTCGAATAGTCGATGAGCGTCCCGCCCTGGCCGGCGCCGACGGCGTTGCCGAAGTAGTCGCCGATGAAGGTTTCCACGCCGGCGGCGCTTCCCGGGTGCGGGGCGTTGAGCTGGGGATCCCAGGTGTGCGCGGTGAGCCGGATGTTCTGCCCCTTCGGGGTGAGCGCGGGGTCGTAGAACTGGAGGGTGGCGTTGACGCAGTAGTTGGCCGCGCCGTAGGGCGGCAGGCTTCCGGTGTAGTTCGGGTTCACCGTGTCGAGCGCCAGCCCCGCGTTGACCGCCTCGGCCGATCCCGCGGCCGGGCAGGCGAGGCGCCGGTCGTAGAAGTTGACGCTCACCGTCCCGTTCGGGGCGACCGCCAGGTTGGGCTGGAACGCGTCCACCCGGCTCGGGTTGTCGTTGACCTGGATCGGGGTCGACCAGGTCGCGCCCCCGTCGCCGGACGCCGTCAGCAGCACGTTGCCGACGCCCGCGCTGAAGTCCTCGTAGGCCACGTACAGCGGGTAGAAACCCTGGGCGTCGAGCTGGTTGCCGGCCGCGAACGTGTTCTCGATCCCGTCCCGGAAGGTGGTGTTGGAATAGAGCAGCGGCGGCGGGGTCACGCCCGTGACCGCCGTCCCCGCGACCGACCAGGTCACGCCGCCGTCAGACGACCGGTCGACGAAGATCGAGACGCAGCACACCTTGGAGCCGAAGTTGGAGAAATTGGTGAGCGTGGTGTAGACGGTGCCGTTGGGATCCACGTGCGGCAGCAGGTAGGTCACGCCCTGAGGGTTGTCCGGCGTCACGGGCAGCTTCTGCGGCGCCGACCAGTCGGTGTGCGTCCCGTCCGCCTTCGCGTCCGCGAACGACACGAAGGGCACGGGGACCCGGTTGTGAAAGTCGACCCACATCGCGTAGACCCGGTTGTAATGCGGGCTCTTCGGGTTGTTGTCGATCGTGATCCACTGCTTGTCCGGCTCGTTGCCCACGCTGTCGTAGGTCGCGATAAAGTCCGGGCGGCCCCCGTGCGTGCTGATCCACTGGGTGGCCGTGGTGGACCCGTGCGGCCGGACCGAAACCGAGACGACCTCGGACGCTTGGACGGGGTTGGGCTCCCGGGGCGTCCCCACGTTGAAGTTGTGCGACCCATCGCTGTTGTAGAAGAACTGGTATGCCAGGATGAGCTCGTAGAAGTTGCCGAACCCGTCGAAGGCCCCGACCGGGTCGGTGTTGTCGGTCCAGCCCTCGTAGCCGGGGATGTGCCCCTGGACCGGCCAGGTCTTGCCGCCGTCGAAGGACTCATAGAAACCCAGGGCGTGGTTGTAACCCTCAGGGCTCACGATCCACTTGACCGAGCCGATCAGGTGCTTCGGGTTCGTCGGGTCGACCCGGATGTCCGATTCGGAGTGGTCTTTGACCAGTTTGGGGTTGGGTGCGGGGTACCCGGGGTTGCTCCCGGCCTGGGTGGGATAGGGACTCCCGGCCCCCGTATCCTCGCCGGTCGTGGCGCCCGGGCACGGGGATTCGCCGCTGTACCCGTCGGTGGGTCCGTTGCTGACCAGATACTCCACCTCGGGGCGGTAGCAACTGACCTGCCCCGTCGTCGCGCTGCTGTTGGTGACGTGATTGGCCTGGAAGCTCGCGGCATAGCTCCCGTCGCTCTGCGTCAACTGCGGAACGTTGCCCACCCCCAGATCGAGGCCGGCCGTGGCGGACACGGCACCGGTGGCGAGCGAGACGAAGATGGGAACCATCAACGCGAGGAACCGTCGCATGCTCAATCCCCTCACTCCTTCCTGGGTGGCTGAATTGTGGAGCCGCGGGAGGCGCGCGTCCGGCGCCGGGACCAGACTAGCAAGCAGAGTCTATGGAAGGTAGGGGGAAAATCCTCAGAAAAAATCCGGAAAACCCCCATGAGATTTTCTCCAAGAAGTCCGCCGCGAGACGCGTTTCCGGACGTCTCAGGAGCCGTAGACGGTCAGTTGGAGGGGGGTGATACGGTAGGCGTTGCAGGCGTTCTGGTCCTGGGGGCAGACCGTCATCGCGACGAGGCAATCCATGTCCGCCTCGAACTCGATGTAGTCTCCCGGCTTCGACAGCGGGGGACGGACCTCGATGCTCCCATCCTTCCCGACCTCGGTGTTCATGAAGACGTTGAAGGGGTCCGGGATCAGGTATTCGTGAACCCGGTGCGGCTCGAGGACCCGGCTCAGGATCGCGAGACAACTTGGATGATCGGTGATCCCAAAGCGAATGGGATAGTCGTAAGGGCTGCAGGCCGACGATTGGAGATCGTGACGGCCCACGGTATCGGCGGAGATGGTGAGGAGCGCGCGACACTTCGTGCTGTACAAACGATGCCCCGTGGTGAGGAGCCACGTGTTGTTGAGCTTGCGGGTGTTTCCCCCGGACAGTCGTTCGGTGGGATCGTCCTTTGAGAAGACGACGAGGTCGCTCACCTGCTGCCCTTCCACGTCCGTGATGCGAAACCGCTGTCCTTTCTTCGCGAAGAACGAAATGCCGTCTCGCGGAGGAATGATCTGCGAAAATGGAATACGCTCCTCTGTCACGATGAGCCCCTCCTTCGCGCTCGTCAAGCCTGGCGCGTGCCCTGCTGAGGTAGGCAACCGGCGTTACGGGTCTCAATTTTGAGGGCCGGCGGAGCATCCCCTTTTGGAGCGGGCCGAGCGAACGCCGCCTTACATTCCGGCGTCCCGGCCCACGCCGCGGGCCCGGAGAGCGGCAGGAGGGCATCGGAGCCGGGACGACGAATGCGACGGCGACCAGACGTCCCCAACGCGCTGCGCAAGACCCTGAGCCCCCACGGCGGGGAGGTTTACGCGTGTTCCTCACCGGCGTCCACGTCCTCAGCCTCACCCACTTTCTGCAGGGCCCTTCCGGCGTACAGTTCCTTGCCGACCTGGGCGCCGACGTGGTGAAGATCGAGCCACCGGGTCGAGGCCCTTATGAGCGATCCTGGTCCGGCGCGGAGACGTTCCTCAACGGCGAGAGCGTCTTCTTCCTCCTCGCGCACCGCAACCAGCGCAGCGTGACGCTCAACTTGAAGAGCGATCAGGGCAAAGAGGTGCTGTGGCGGCTGATCCAGACCGCCGACGTCCTGGTCGAGAACTATCGGCCGGGCGTGCTGGACCGCCTCGGGTTCGGCTACGAGGCGGTGAGCCGGACGAATCCGAGGATCATCTACTGCGCGTGCTCGGGCTACGGGCCGGACGGGCCCTATCACAACCGTCCCGGGCAGGACCTGCTGCTCCAGGCGGAGTTCGGCCTGGCTGCGATCACGGGCGGGGCTGACGCTCCCCCGACCCCGGCCGGGACCGCCATCGTCGACCAGCACGGGGCGGCGCTGGTCGCGGTCGGTGTGCTGGCCGCCCTGCGCGGCCGCGATCGCACCGGGAAGGGCTGCCGCGTCGACGTGAGCCTGCTCGCCGCGGCGTTGGACCTGCAAATAGAGCCGCTGACCTACTACCTCAACGGCGGCCGCCTGGAGCCGCGGAGCCGCTCAGGGCTCGGCACCACCTTTCACCAGGCCCCCTATGGGATCTACCCTACGAGCGACGGTTGGATCGCCGTGTCCCTCAGCCCCATTGAACGGCTCGCCGAGGTCACGGGAAGCACCGCCCTCGCCGGATTTCGCGACGAGGAGCGGTACACCCGGCGCGAGGAGATCTCGGCCGCGCTGACCCAGGCACTCCGCGCGCGCACGACCCGCGACTGGCTGGAGGCCCTCCGTGCGGCCGACTTGTGGTGCGCGCCGGTCAAGACGTACGCCGAGGTGGTGGAGGATCCCCAGGTGCAGTGGAACCGCGCGTTCGCCGAGATCGACCATCCACGAGCCGGTCGGGTCCGCCTGCTCGCGCATCCGATTCGCTACGATGGGCAGCCACCGCCGATCGTGAAACGGCCGCCGCTGCTCGGGGAAGACACGGACGACGTGCTTCGCGAGCTCGGATACGGCGCCGCCGACATCGAGCGGTTGCGCCGGGTTGGGGCAATCTGAGCCGGTCCCCCATCCCGCGCGAGCAAGGCCGTGATGGATGCCGCGGAGTGCTCCACCCTGGTCCGCGGGGAGGGCAGAGAGATGCTCGTCGAAACGACCCGGCCCGAGGACGGTATCGCTGTTCTCCGGCTGAACAACCCGCCCCTGAACCTGGTGACGCTGGAGATGACGCGGCAGCTCGGCGAGGCGCTGGCCGGCCTCGCCGCCGACCCGGGGGTGCGCGCGGTTGTGCTCGCCGGAGCAGGAGAACGCGCATTTTGCGCGGGTTCGGATGTTCGGGAGTTTCCGGGGCTTCGGGAGCGCGTGGTCGCGGCCAAACTGCGCCGGGAAAACGAAGTGTGGGACCGCCTGGAGGACCTGCCCCAGCCGACGGTCGCCGCGATTCACGGGTGGGCCCTCGGAGGCGGACTGGAACTGGCGCTGTGCTGCGATCTCAGGGTCATGGATGACAACGCGAGGATCGGGCTCCCCGAGATCCACCTCGGGGTGATCCCGGGCTCGGGAGGGCCGATCCGGCTGGTCCGCCTGATCGGGCAGAGCCGGGCAAAACCGCTCGTGTACTTCGGTGACCCGATCACCGCCCAGGAGGCAGAGCGGCTCGGCCTGGTGCACCGCGTCGTCCCGCGGGGCCAGGCCGTGGCGGCCGCGCTCGATCTGGCGCGCCGGCTGGCCGCGCAGCCGGGGCAGGCGCTGCGGGCCAGTAAACGGCTGATGAGCATCGCGGACGAGGCACCGCGCGATGCCGCCACCGTGTTTGCCCTGGAGCAGAGCGATCGCATCTTCCGAACGAACGACGTCGTGGAAGGGGTGACGGCATTCCTTGAAAAGCGTCCACCGCGCTTCCGGCACCAATAGGCGCGCGCGCAATCTCCAGAGACGGCCGGTGGCAGGGCGGAGCGCCCTCCGCAAGGCGCCTGGTGCGCGCGGGCTGTCGAGCGTGCTGCACCAGCGGGTCCGGTTCAGGAAGACGCTCGCCGAATCCGATGTGTACCTCTTCGCCGGAATCACCGGCGACCTGCACCCGAACCACGTCGACGAAGTCTACATGAGCGGGACGCCCTACGCGCACCGCATTGCGCACGGCGCTCTCCTGGTCGGATTCATGTCCGCGACGTCGACGCTCATGGCGCAGCGCATCCAAGCTGCGATCCCCCGGGTCGTCGTCTCGTACGGCTATGACCGGATCCGCTTCATCAAGCCGGTCCGCATCGGCGACACCATTACGGTCGACTACGCTGTGGATCGGGTGGACGAAGCAGAGGAGAAGACGTTCGCCGAGGTCGCGATCAGAAACCAACACGACGAAGTGGTGTGCGTTGGTACGCACATCATGAAGCTCGTGGGCGCGCGGCGCCCGGCCTTCCCGCGGTGACCGCGGCCGGACGCGCAGGGGGACTCGACGCCCGCCTGCAACTTGCCCTCCGTGCCGTCGATCACGCGGCGGCGCGGCGCGGAGAGGACTTCCCCCACGTCACCCACGCGCAACGCTGGGTCACCCTCGCCGGCAGCGACGGCCCGCGGTGGGACGGTACCACCTGGCGGCACGGGAACTGGACGGCCGGGTTCTGGGCGGGGTGCCTGTGGCTCGCGGCGATGTGGACCGGGGATGAGCGTTACGCCGCCGCCGCCCGGCGGTGGGCCGGCCGCCTCGCCGGGCGCGAGCACGATGACCGGACCCACGATCTGGGCTTCTTGTTCTACCCCAGTCACGCCGTCGGTGAGCTGCTGGGTTACGACTCTGACGGCGCCCTGGCGGCCCGCGCACTGGCAGCGGCCCGCACGCTTTCCACCCGATTCGTGCCGGACGGCGGGTACATCCAGGCCTGGGGACCTCGGGCGGATCCCGGCTGGCTGGGAACCAGCACAATCGACACGATGATGAACCTCCCGCTCCTCTGGTGGGCCGCCCGGAAGACCGGGGACGCGCGCTTCGCGGCCATCGCCGCCGCGCACGCAACCACCACCCACCGCCACTTCTTCCGGCCGGATGGGTCCACCTACCATCTGGTCGTCTACAGCGGCGAGCCCGGCGTCGTGCGCCGCAAGGGCACCTTCCAAGGGTACGCGCAGGAATCGTGTTGGGCGCGCGGTCAGAGTTGGGCGATCTGCGGGTTTGCCGTCGCGTACCGGGAAACTGGGGACGAGCAGCATCTTGCGGCCGCTGAAAATGCCGCGCAGCTGTTCATCAGGCGGCTTCCCGAAGACCGCATTCCCTACTGGGACTTCGACGACCCGGCGATCCCCGATGCCCCCCGGGACAGCTCGGCGGCGGCCATCGCGGCAGACGGCCTGCTCGAGCTCTCGGCGGCCCACCCATCGTCCACCCAACGGCAGCGGTACCGGGAAACGGCGGCGGCCGTGCTTGAGGCGCTTGCAGCGCGATGTCAGAATACGGCGCCCGGGCAGGTCGACGGCGTGCTGCTCCATGGGTGCTATTCGCGTCCGCACGGAGAGGGAGTCGATTCGGCCCTCATCTGGGGGGACTACTTCTACCTGCACGGCCTGGCGTGGCTGCTGGAGAAGCGGCGCCCCGAGATGCTCGCGACCCCAAAGGACGTGTAGCGGAGGACACTCGATCGCGGCTGTCTAAGGCAAGAGCCGGGGGCTCGCCGGAGGGCCTGGGGGAGCCCGTACATCGACCCGGGGGGGACGGATGCTGACGAGACGCTCGTTCCTGCAGGGAACGATCGGCCTGGCGGGTGCCGCGGCGGCCGCGTGGGGGGCGCAGCGGACGGGGGCGGCGGGCCCGGCGCGCACGTTCACCTTCGGGTACGACCAGCCCCATGAGACCGCGTACGGGTTCATGGCCGACCGGTTCGACGAGAAGCTGCGGGAACTGAGCGGCGGCACGCTCGCGATCCGCCAGTTCCCCACCGCGGCGTTGGGACAGGAACCGGAGATGGCGCAGAAGGTGCGCACCGGCGACATCGATTTCGCGATCAACTCCACCGCCAACACGGCGACCGTCGTCCCCCAGGCCGGGGTGTTTTCGCTCCATTTCATCTTTCGCGACGAGCAACACCTCCTGCAGGTCGTCACCAACCGCGCCGTCAACGCGTACTTCAAGAAGATGATCCTCGACAACACGACGGGGGCCCGCTCGCTCGGCCTGATGACGCTGGGCCTGCGGAACATGTACTCGAAGTTCCCGGTCTCAAGCGTGCGGGACGTCGCGGGCAAGAAGGTCAGGGTGCAGGCCACAAAAACCGAAGACGCATTCTTCAGCGCGTACCGCGCGGTCCCCGTGCACATGCCGTTCGGGCAGGTGTACACATCGCTGCAGACCGGACTTGTGCAAATCGCCGAGAACAGCAACGACATCTACCTGAAGAACAAGCACTATGAGGCGGCGCCCGTGCTCTCGAAAACGCAGCACGAGGCCAACAACAACCAGCTGTGGGTCAGCCAGAAGACCTTGGACGGTCTCACCGATCAGCAGCGGAAATGGGTGGAAGACGCGGCGGCGTACGCGCTGCCGCGGGCCGCCGCAAGGGCGATCGAATACGACGCCGTGGCGGCGAAGACGCTGCAGGGGTTGGGCGTCAGGTATCACGCGCAGGTCGACAAGGAGAGCTTCATCGCCCTGGCGGCCCCGCTGCAGGACCCGCAGGCCCAGGACCTCGGCCCGTACGCGGTCCAGCTCCTGAAGTTCGTCCGCAACGTGAAGTAGCGTGGCCGCGCCGGCGGCCGCAGGAGAGGCGCCGCGGCCGAAGCCGCGGATCGCCAACCGGGCGGCCCGGCACCTCAAATGGCCGGCGCTCGACGTCCTCGAGCGGGCCCTGATGGTCCTGTGCGCGCTGCTGCTGCTCGCCTTTACCGTATCCGAGCTGGCCGATGTCGTCTTCAGAACCCTCAACCGCCCGTGGCTCGATGCGAACGAATTTGAAATCGGGTTCTACGTCTGGGGAGTGTTCCTGGGGATGGGGGTGGCGGTCCGCCGGGACCAGCATTTCCGATTGACCGCGGTCGGCCAGGCCCTGCGGGGCCGCCGGCGGTGGCTGGTCGAGACCGTCAACCGGCTCGTCATCCTCGCGGCCGCCGGGTGCATGATCGTGTTCGGCTACATCAACTTCCTCACCGGGTTCGGGAGCTTCCTGATGCCGTCGCTCACGCCGATCGCGGTCCTCTACGCCGCGATCCCCGTGGGCGGCGCGCTCGTGGCGCTCTTCACGGTCGAGGAACTGATCAACGGCTGGCGCCGGGGCTTCGCCGCCCCGGCGGAAACGGCGCCCGGGCCCCACCCGCTGCCCGTCACGTGACGGCGGCCTGACGATGGACACCAATGCGATCGCCATCGTCGTCATGGTCGCCGTGTTTCTCTATCTGGGCTACCAGGGCGTCCCCGTGGCCTTCGCGCTGATCACGGGCGCGCTGCTCACCACCGCCCTGTTCACCAAGATCACCCTCGCGTCCATCGTGGGGCAGATGTTCAACGGGATCAACCGGCTGGAATTTCTGGCGATCCCCTTCTTTCTGCTGACGGGCGACATGATGACCTCGGCGAACATCACGTGGCGGCTGATCCGGTTCGCGCAGGTGCTGGTCGGCCACTTCCGCAGCGGCCTGGCGCACGTGGTCAGCGTCTCCAGCATGCTCTTCGCCGGTATCTCGGGCTCGATGACGGCGGACGTGGCGGCCATCAGCACGGTCGTGATGCCCTACATGGAGCAGGAAGGATACAATCCGGCGTTCTCGGCCGCCCTGGTCGCCGCCGCCTCGACGATCGCCGCGATGGTCCCCCCCAGCATCATGGCCATCGTCTACGGCGCGGTGGGGAACGTGTCCATCGCCGGGCTGTTTCTCGGGGGCGCCACCCCGGGGATACTGGTCGGCATCGGCCTGATGCTGTACAGTTACGCCTTCGGCCCGCCGGGCATCCGAAAGCAGCGGGCCACGCTCGGCCAGATGGCGGGCGCCACCCGCGCGGCGCTGCTCCCCCTGATGATCCCGGTGATCATCGTCGGGGGGGTCGCCTTCGGCGTGATCACCCCGGCCGAAGCCGGCATGATTGCGGTCACCTACATCCTGGTCGTGCTGCTCCCGCTGCTGAACCGCGGGCATCTCCGGCATCTCCCGAACGACTTTATGGAAGCCGCGGTCCTCTACTCGCTCCCGATGGCGGCGGTGGCCAGCGCGTCTTCCGTCGGCTGGCTGCTGGCCTACCTCGGCGGCCCGCAGATCGTCAACGGCTGGATCGCCGCGATCGCCGGTGACAACCGCATCGTCATCATGTACCTCATGGTGATCGTGCTCACCATCGCGGGGGATTTCCTCGATGGGGTTCCCGCGATCGCGATCTTCATGCCCATCATCCTCGCGCTGACCCAGCTCGGACACATCAACCCGGTGCACATGGGCGTGCTGATCATCGTCAGCCTGGCGTTCGGCCTGATCACCCCGCCCTACGGGCTGATCCTGCTGCTGGCGGCGACCCTGGCCGGGGTGCCGTTCGCCCGGGCCCTGCGGCAGTCGGTCCCGCTCTACGCGGTCTTCTTCCTGGTGATCACGTTGATCATTCTGTTCCCAAACGTCGTGCTCTGGCTGCCGCGGCTCGTGATCCCCCAATCGGTCGGCTGCTTCCCGGGCCCGACCGGCGCCTATCTCTGCCCGCCGAACTAGCCGCCGCGGGGCCCTCAGCCCACTGGTTTTGGGCAGGGCTGCAAGGCTCCTCTGACAAAGGTAGTTGACCTGGAGATGGTCGAGTCGGTCTCGCTCGGGATGCCCTCGGAGGAGAAGCGCCGGATCGCCCTCACGTCCGTGTTGGCGTCGGCGTTCCTCGTGGCCACGAAGTGCACGGTGGGGCTCCTGACCGGCAGTCTGGGGATCCTTTCAGAAGCGGCGCACTCGGCCCTGGATCTGCTCGCCGCGGCGATTACCTTTGTCTCCGTCGGCGCCGCCGACGTGCCCGCGGACACATCCCATCCGTTTGGTCACGGCAAGGTGGAGCAGTTATCCGCGTTCATTCAGACCGGGCTCCTCTTCATTACGAGCGGATGGATCGTGGTCGAGGCCGCCCACCGGCTCTTCTTCCAGGAAGTCCACGTGACGCCGTCCGTCTGGGCGTTCGCGGTGCTGCTCGCGTCCATCGTCATCGACGTCAGCCGATCACGGGCCTTGGCCCGGGCGGCCAGAACGTACGACAGTCAGGCGCTCCAGGCCGACGCCCTGCACTTCTCGACGGATACCTACGGCACCGGCGCGGTCACGCTCAGCCTCGTCCTGCTCGCCGCCGGGCAGCGAGGCCTGCCACCCTGGCTGCGCCACGCCGACCCGGTGTCCGCTCTGGTCGTCGCCGGGATCACCTTGTACGTGGGGCTGCGCCTGGGGCACGAGACGGTCGATGCGCTGCTCGATGCCGCGCCCAAAGGGGTGTCCGAACGGATCGCCGGGACCGTCGCCGCGGTCCCCGGGGTGCTGCACCAGGACCGGATCCGGGTCCGCAGGAGCGGCAACAGGTTGTTCGTGGACCTCCGGCTCACCCTGGAGAGCAACATCGCCTTGGAACACGCCCAGGCCGTGATCGATGACGTCGAGTCCGCGGTCCACACCCTCTATCCAACCGCGGACGTGGTCGTCGACGCGGCGCCCCGGGCGCCGTCTCCGGGAGACCTGGTGGACCGGATTCGCTCGATCGCGCACCGGGACAACTTCGAGATCCACGACGTGACCGCATTCACGGTCAACGGCCGGGTCAGCGTGAACCTCGACTTGGAGATGGAGCCGTCGCTGCCGCTCAGCGCGGCGCACGACCGGGCCACCCAATTGGAACGCGCCATTGAGCGGGAGCTGCCCGACGTCCACGACGTCAACGTGCACATCGAGCCGCTGCAGACGCGCGTCGGCAGCGCCAAGGAGGCTCCGGATGCGCAAACAGATGTCGAGGAAAAGCTGCGCGAGATCGTTCGCGCCACCCCCGGCGTCCTAGGGTGCCACGCGGTGGAGGTCCGCCGGCTCGATCAGAACATGATCGTGACGGTCCACTGCACGCTGCGGCCCGGCCTGCCCGTGGCGGAGGCGCACGATATCACCGAGCGGATCGAACTGGCGTTGCGCAAACGGCTCCGGCGAAACATCGTGGTCAATATCCATCCCGAGCCGCAATGAAGCGAGAGAGGCCTCATTTGATGGCGATGCTGCTGAAAGGTTCAGCCAGCACCGCCGCATCGCGCAGCGGGCCCTTGTTGAACACCCGGTCCGACACCGTGATGTAGGAAGAGTTTGTCCAGAGCAATTGGTTGCCGGCATTGAACGTGAAATACAGGACCCGCACCCCAACCGGCGATTTCGTGTAGACGACCACCAACGGCGTAGCATCGAAGAGGAAGAACGGTTGCTGTTCCGTGATCGCCGCCTGATACCTGCCGCGCTCGGCCTGGTCGGCCGTCGCAAACCATTCCTTCACGCGTCTTGCGCCCTCGGGAGTCAGGCGCGCGGCGAAGTCATCTATCCCCCCGCCGACAAGGGCCGATTTCAAGTCCTTGATCGTCGCGCTCACCCGCGCGGCAAGGGCGGTCAGCCGTCCCGGCTTGTCGGGCGATGCGCCGGCGAGAAACAGCGAGCTCGGGTGCGCAGCCAGGTTCGCCGTCCCCGAGGACGCCGCGAGCGAGACTCGATGCGTGGCCCGTTTGATGTCTTCACCGGTACAGTACGCTGGATTGGCCGTTGCCGCGGGTCCCCACGGTGAATTGAACCAATCCGCCACGAGCTGAGAGGTCACCGTGTCCGTCCGGTACGGGAGGAATCCGAACGATCCGTCATCTTCGGACGCAAAGATGAACGGCGCGAAGAACGTCTGCTGCTTGAAGCGAATCTTCGCGAAAAACACCGCCAGTCCGTCGAATTCGTAGGCCCGAGGCACCGCGGAAAGCTCAATCACCTCAAACTGCTGAAAGAAGGCCTTCGCCTGATCGTCGAACCGCTTGGGATCTCGGCCCAGTGTGGGGTGGGATTGTTGATAGAGCGCGGTTCGATCCTTTCGCTTGATGGCTGCGATCACGGCCCCCAGAGCGCGCTCAGGCGCGTCCAATGTGCTCTTGGTGTCTTCCCACCAGGCCGATTGGGGGTAGGTCCGCTCGACAACCTGCAGGCATGCCGTGGTCCGGATGCTCTGACTCTCCGCGTGAAAGATCATCGGCAGGTACGCCGGGTGACCCGGCCCCGCGGCCGCCGCGCCGCATCCAAGGCTGAGCCCGACAGCGATCACCATCAACGTGCGGACCAGGCCGAACGCCCGCACGATTGCGGGGGGTCTCTCGTCAAACGTCTTCATGCGCACCCAACCGGATAGCGTCTTCGCTTCGCCTCGCTCAGATTAGATACCCGTATGATGTCGGGGGGGAGACAACTAGCCGGCCGGCGCCGCCTGCGCCCGCTCCAGCAGGCGGGCGTCTCCGAAATGAGCCGCGCACGCCGCGAAGGCCTCGGTGGGGCCGCGCCACCGCAGCTCGTCCACATCGTGGAAGAGGCGCGCGTCGGTCCGGAGCGTCGCCAGATCCTTGAAGAGGAGGGCCGCGCGGCGCCGGTCATCGCCGAGGACGGTGGGGGGGAAGTTCTCGATGATGCCGTGGCGGTTCAGCAAACGCGCCGCGGTTTTTGGACCGATCCCCGCGATGCCCGGATATCCATCCGCCGGATCGCCGACGAGCGCGAGGAAGTCGGGAATGAGGACGGGGTCCACTCCAAACTTCTCGCGAACGCCTGTCGCATCGAGGATCCTCCGGCCTCTCCGGTCAACCTGCACGACGCGACCGCCGCGGACGCATTGGGCCAGGTCCTTGTCGGGCGTCCAGATGCAGATTTTCTCCACATCCGCATTTCCGGATGCGATCCGCGCCGCGGACGCCAGCCCGTCGTCGGCCTCGAGCTCAATCATGGGCCACACGGCCACGCCCATCGCCGCGAGCGCTCGCTCAAGCGGGTGGAATTGCCCGAGAAGCGCGGGGTCGACGCCCTCTCCGGTCTTGTACCCAGGCCAGAGATCGTTGCGGAAGGACTCGATGACGTGATCGGTCGCGACCCCGAGGTGGGTCGCCCCCTCCTCGATCGTCTCCAGCACGGTATGCAGCACACCGGTGACGGCGCCGAACGGCGGATCCTCTCCTTTGGTGACACGGCGCAGACCGTAGAAGTGGCGAAACAGCTCGTACGTGCCGTCCAGGAGATGAACGATCATCGCGAAGCTCTGCCTGCGTGCGCACAACGGCCCGGCTGATCACACGATGGTGTTATCGACGTAACACCACCGCCAGTCCTCCCCGGGTTCCAAGGATTGGATGATGGGATGGCGCGTCCCGTGAAAGTGCTTGGTGGCGTGTCGATTCTTCGAATCATCGCAGCATCCGACGTGACCGCATGTCAGGCACAATCGAAGGTGCACCCAGGAGTCGCCCATCTCCAGACACTCCTTGCACCCTCTGCCTGAGGGGATCACCTTGCGTATTTGATCGAGATGTTTACAGATCGTCGCCATACCCGCCTCCGGGAGCACTCAACTGTCGATACTCGATGACGATCTCGATTGCGGCGCCACGGCGCGGCCGGACTCCCGGGACGGCGGCATCGTGGGCGCTTCCGCACTCAGCCGGCGGCACCATCGTCGAAACGACGGATCGGGGGACACGACCCGGGCAGCCTGACCGGCGGGCGGTGTCCGGATCCCGGCGGCGTTGATCACGGCCCCCCCCAGGAGCAGCGCGGCGGCAACGAGCATGGCGAGATGAAAGGCGCCGGTGGACGCCTCGCGCGCGGCGCGCCGGACGGCCTCCGGGGTGCCGGGGCCGGGCAGATTGAGGGGCGAGACCTCCGCGCGCACCGCCGGGGCCGCGACGTCCAACCCCGGGACCTGCCCCGCCAGCGCGGTGTAGAAATGGGAGGTCAGCACGACGAAGAGGGCGGCGACAGCAAGCTGGGGACCCACATCCGCAATCGCGTTGTTGATGGCCGACGCCACCCCCGCGTGCTCGACCGGCGCGGAGGCCATGACCGTCGCGGTGAGGGGGGCGACCATCAGCATGGCCCCGAGGCCAAACAACAGGAGGCCGGGAAGGATAGCGGTCATGTAGCCGGCGGGCGGCGCGAACGTGCCGACCGCCGACAGGTTCAGGCCCCACGGCGGGCTCGTGGCCGGGATCCGCGTAAACCAGAGGACCCCGAGGGCCATGAGGGCCGGCCCCGCCGTCATGAACCAGCGGGCGCCGTAGCGCGCCGCGAGCGCGCCAAACCGCGCCGAGAAGAACACCATGAAGATCACCCCGGGAGCGGTCGCCACGCCGGCGGCGGCGGCCGAATACCCGAACGTCCCCTGCAGCAGCAGCGTCAGGTAGTAGAACGTCACGGCGAGCGCCGCGTAGATGACGAGGGTGGAGACGTTCGTCACCGTAAAGTTTCGCGACCGGAACAGCGACGGCGGGATGAGGGGATTGGGGGCGCGCATGATCCACCACGGCAGCAGGAGGGTAGCTGCGGCGCCGATGCCGAGCGCGGCGAACGCCGCCGGACTGTGCCATTCCCGCTGCTGTCCTGAAATCGTGCCGACGGCGAGCCCGCCCACGGCCAGGGCCGTCAGGAGCGTGCCGGGGATATCGAAGGCTTTCGCCGCGCCCGCGTCCCGGCTTTCGCGGACGAACCGCCCGGTCATCCACAGCGTGATCAGGACGACCGGGACATTGATCAAGAACACCGCCCGCCACGACACGGTGTCCACCAGCAATCCGCCCACAAAGGGCCCGAGGATCGACAGACCGGCGGTGGCGCCGGACCAGATCCCAAACGCCCGCCCCTGCTCCTCGCCGGAAAACGTGGCCGTGATCAGCGCCATCGACCCGGGCACCAGCAGGGCGCCCGCCACGCCTTGCAGCACGCGAAACACCACCAGCCATTCCAGGGTGGGCGCAAGCCCGCTGAGGATCGAGGTGACGCCGAACCCGGCAAGCCCCAGCGCAAACATCCGGCGGCGTCCGTACACGTCGGTCATCCCGCCGGCCAGGATGAGCAGCGCGCTCTCCGCCAGGAGATACCCCCCGTAGACGTAGGACTGGCCCTCCAGCACGCCAAGGAGGTGCGCGGGGAGCTCCTGCCCGATCCGGGGCAGCGCCACCGACACGACGCTCGAGTCCAGGAACACAATGCACGACCCGAGAATCGCCGCCCAAAGCGTCCCGCGCGCGCTGTTCACCTCTCGACCCTCATGGGGTGGGAAACGACGCCGGGTGTTGATCTCTTCCGGCTATCGGTGCGGGGGGCGTGCCGGGCGCAGGGCCATCGTCAGCGCGGCGGCGTACGTTCGAGGTTGTCACGATCCCATCGTCCATGGGTCGCGGCCGCCTCGTACGTGCTCTGAAGAAACTCCAGCACCGCCGCGCGCGGATCCGCCGCCGATCGGACGTCATCGTACATCAGCAGGAAATTGTTGAACTCTGCGCTGTAGAATGCCTGCGCCGGGCGGATCGGCGCGTCCTTGAATCCGGGAGGTTCAGGCGCCGCATACGAGTAGAACGCGGGACCGGTGAGGCTTCCGCTCCCGGGCCAGAAGCCGCAGCTGCTCACCTCATGGGAGTACCCTTCGCGGGTAATGGGATCGGCGCCCTCGGAGACCGGCGCGCGCCGGCCCGAAAAGCGGGTCACGGCCATGTCGAAGCCTCCCCAGAAGAAGTGGACCGGGCTCGCCTTGCCGATGAAGCGCGCCCGGAACTGCTTGAGGATGAGGTCGACCCGGAGCAGAACCCGCCAGAACCGATGCGCGTAGGCCGCATCGTAGGACGCGTGCTGGCGGTCCTCTTCGAAGCGAATCGGCGCCTGCACTTCCGACGGCATCGTCCAGATTCGGACGCCGATCCCGAGCCCCCGGAGCGTCCCCATCACGTCGTGATAGAACTCGGCGACCGTCCGAGGCCGGAGCGGGATGCGGTCCGTTTGCCCTTCGCTCGTCTGGAAGATCAGCGCATGGTCGATAAAGTCGAAGGTCGCGTCGAACGCGCGCTCACCGAACGGGATCGGTGTCGTGGTGAGGCCGCGGGAGGTCAGATAGAACGGGACCTCCCACCAGTGATTGACGAGTGGCGTGAGCTTGAGCCTGATCTTCCCGACGATCTGCATCCACATGTGGAGCGTATCCCTGGTATCCCTCCATGCCTCCAACGGCAGCGCGGGCCACGCCTCTCGGGGAGACTCGGCGTGCGATGATGGCCGGACAATATCAGGGCGCATCGGCATCCCTCCTACCGCGGACCGGGCTGCGGTGCACGGAGCCTGGGCAGACGGGCCGTGAGGGCCTCGCGGTCAGGCTCCAGCCACGGCGGCAGCTGGAGCTGCGCGCCAAGGGCGTCGGGGGGCTCGTCCACCGCGAAGCCGGGGCCGTCGGTCGCGATCTCGAACAGCACACCGCCGGGCTCGCGGAAGTAGATCGACCTGAAATACCGGCGGTCCCGCACCGGCGTCACGCTCAACCCCTCTTCGAGGATCTTCCGGCGCCACCCCTGCTGGGTCTCCTCATCCGGCGTTCGCCACGCGACGTGGTGAACCGTGCCGGCCGCCACATGGCCCGGTGGTGCGTCCGGAGCGCTGACAAGGTCGACCCAGGTGGCCGGGCCTTCGTCCCCCACGGCGTACCTGCGGCGGTGTCCCACGGACCTGACCAGACGGAAACCCAGCACCTGGGTCAGGAGCGCTTCGGTATCCTCGTAGCCATGCTCGAGCAACACGACACTGTGGAATCCTCGGATCGCCTGCGCGACCGGGACGGGCGCGGCCGCCCACGGATGGCCCAGGGCCTGTCTGTGATCCGCGACGAGCTCGAGCTGCAGTCCATCGGGGTCTTCGAACACCAAGATGGGCTCATCGAACAGTGACTCCAGCCTCTCCACCGTGACCGCATGGCTCCGGAGGCGATCCTCCCAAAACCCCAACGCGCCGGCAGGGATGGAAAACGAAACGGCCGCCGCCTGCCCGACCCCGTGGCGCCCGCGGGGCGCGCCCGGCCAGGGGAAGAAGGTGAGAATCGTCCCGGGCTGCCCGAGTTCGTCCCCGAAGTACAGGTGATAGGTGCCGGGATCGTCGTAATTGACCGTCTGCTTCACCAGGCGCAGGCCCA
>DATHLI010000360.1:0-5009 GCA_035488355.1 bacterium
TCGTGGTCCGCCTCGAGCGCGTCCAACGCCGCGCCCAGGGATCCGGGCACGCTCTTGATCTTCGCCGCCTCTTCCGGCTCCAGTTCGTAGGTGTTCTTGTCGAGGGGGCCGAACCCGGCCCGGACCGGATCGAGCTTCCGCTTGATGCCGTCCAATCCGGCCATGAGGATCGCGGCGAACGCCAGGTAGGGGTTGCAGGAGGCGTCCGGGCAGCGGAATTCGATCCGCTTGCTGGAGGCCGCCGCCGGGCCGGAGAAGTACATCGGGATCCGCACCGCGGCGCTCCGGTTGCGCTTGCTGAACGCGATGTTGACCGGCGCTTCGTAGTGCGGCACCAGCCGCCGGTACGAGTTGGTCGTGGGCGCGCACAGCGCGAGCAGCGCGTCCACATGGGTGAGCAGGCCGCCGACGAAGGAGAGCGCCTCCGGGCTGAGCTCCGCGTATCCGCCCTCGTTGTAGAAGATGTTCGCTCCGCCCTTCCACAGGCTCAGGTGCGTGTGCATCCCGGTGCCGTTGTCGCCGAAGAGCGGCTTCGGCATGAACGTCACGGTCAGCCCGTGCCGGCGGGCGACGTTCTTGGCGATGTACTTGTAGCTGAGCAGGCTGTCGGCCATGCGGGTGAGGGGCGCGTACTTCATGTCGATCTCCGCCTGCCCGGCGTGCCCCACCTCGTGGTGCTGCATCTCGACTTCGATGCCCCACTTCTCCATCTCGAGCGTCATCTCGCTGCGCACATCCAGCTGCGTGTCCGCCGGCGGGACGGGGAAGTATCCTTCCTTCACCCGAATCCGGTGCCCCAGCCCGGGCTGGCCGGTGTTCCACGTCGCCTCCGGCGAGTCGATGCTGTAGCTCGTCCGGTGCGGCAGCACCTCGTACTGCACGTTGCTGAAGATGTAGAACTCGGCCTCCGGCCCAATGTAGCACGTGTCGGCGATCCCCGACGCCTTGAGATATTCCTCGGCCTTCTGGGCCACGTACCGCGGATCTCGTGTGTAGGGCTTGGCCGTGATCGGGTCGTTCACGTTGCAGATTACGGAGAGGGTGGGGATCTCGGTGAAGGGGTCCGGCCGCGCCGTCGCCGGATCGGGCATCAGGAGCATGTCGCTCTCCTCGATCGCCTGAAAACCCCGGATGCTGCTGCCGTCGAACCCGATCCCGCGGACAAAGGTCTTTTCCTCGATCTGGCCGGCCGGGATGGTGGCGTGCTGCCAGGTGCCGGGCACGTCCACGAACTTGAGATCGACCATCTTGATGCCGTGTTCTTTGATGTAGGCCACCACGTCGCGCGCCGTCATTTCCTTGCCCGCCATCTCCCCCACACCTCCGCATTCCCGTCCGGAACAGATTGCCGTGCTCGAGGGCAAACACAAACGCCTCCCGGCGCTCCTCGCGCCCGGGAGGCGTCACGGCCTCCGGTACAGGCTATAAAAATCTCCAGTTGTCTTTATACCACGCGGGTGATGAAGAAGTCAACCGCCCCGCGCAGGCGTCTGGGACTTGACGTCTAGCCGAAAATCCGCGGCTTGCCGAGGAGCGCGCGCAGCGAGTTGATTTTGCCGATGTGGTACCAGCGGTGGGCGCTGGAGAAGGCGAACGCTTCGCCGAAGTTCTTCCACATGCCCCGCGGACCCTCGGTCGGGGTGTCCAGGTTGGCCTCCGCCACCACCCGCATCAGGGCCTCATGGGTGTCGTCGAACGCCCTCAGGACCTCCGCGAATGGCGGGTAGCCGGCGGCGCCACCGGTCCCCGACTTGAACAGCGCGGTGTAGCGCTCCGGCAGTTCGGGTCCCGATGTTACGCCCGCCCGCTTGATGAAGTTCACATTGGAAACGGCCAGGTGTCCGATCTGCCAGATCACAGGGGAGAGGAGGGGCGCCGGCAGACGCCCTGCCTCTCCGTCGGCGATGTCGTTCACGCACTGCTTGACGATCTGGTGGCTGGTGGAAAGCTGGTGTTGGAGCAGAGCCCGGCTGTCCATTGTGGTACCGCCTCCCCGACCGGTCACTCGGCCTTTTCGTCCGATTGCATGATCCCGAAGATGTTGCCCTCGGTGTCCTGACACATGGCGAGATACCCCACGCCGGGGATCGCCATCTTGCCCTGGACGACCTTTCCGCCGTTCTTGGTGATCTTGGCCGTGAATTCGTCGACCGAGGGTACGTCCACGGTGTTGACCACATTCTGAGGCCCTTGACGGCGCGTCAGGCCGCCGTTGATCCCCGGCTGCTCTTCGCCGGTGCTGACGAGCCAGTAGTCCATCGGCCCGTCCCACTTCTTGATCGTCCACCCGAAGACCCGGGTGTAAAACTGCGCGGCCCGGTCCGGGTTGTCCGCGGCGAATTCGAAGTGGACCACTCTGGGCATGAATCTCCCTCCTCATCGGAATTCGTGGCATGTTAACTCTGCGCCTCGGGCGCTCAAAGGTCAAGTAACGTTTGTGTGCAGTGACATGTGCGCAACACCGCGGGTCCTCAGATGAAAGGAGTTCCGGGGCCAACACTGAAATTTCAGGTGCACGCCGTGGGAAAGGGGGTCACCGCCATGTCTCAGGTCTTGTCGGGACGCCGCCGCATTGATGTGGTGCCGCACTTTATGCGCCTGCACGAGTGGATCGCCCTCGAAGAAGGCTACTATGCCGCGGAAGGACTGGAGGCGGACCTGCGGCCGGACGTCATGCACCGCGTCTCCAGTCATGCCCGAAGCGACTACTTCAAGAGACCGCAGGATGCGCCGTTCTTCGAGGCGCAGCCCGTGGCCAATTCCGCCTGCGAGTGGGGCTCGGTCTGCAACGCCGGCGCCGGCATGGGCAAGTTTGTGCCGGACCTCTACGGCGTGGCGCGGTTCGTGATCTTCGCGCGGGCCGAATCCGGCCTCCGGCGGCTCAGCGATCTGCGCGACGTGCCGGTCGGCGTCGGCCTCATGGCCGGCAGCCATTTCACGACGCTCCGGACGCTGGAAGGCGTGCTGTCCAAGGCGCACATTCGCCTCGAGAACGTGGGCGGCCCCGGGCGGCGGTTGCTCGCGCTGCGCGACGGCGAGGTCGCGGCGGCCACGCTGCTCGACCCGGAGATTCCCATCGCGGCCGCGGAAGGCTTCGTCCCGCTCGCCGCGGGTGAGTTCCGCACGCTGTTCTGGGTGTCGCCGGACATTCCCGCCGACGTCCTCGGCGCGTACTTCAACGCGCTGCGTCGGGCCGACGGTGCGCTGCGCGCATCACCCGAGCGATATCTGCACCTGTGGGCCCGAAACGTGCCGCCGGCCCTCGCCGGGCCCCACAACTATGCGCGCTTCGGGACTGGCGAACTGCTCGTGTTCGAGCCCTATCCGCGCGATCTCTACGATGAGACGGTCGCGTTCGCGCGCCGCTGGGGCCTCGCCGGCAACATGCGCGAAGACGCGTTCGACGCGCTGGCGGCGACGGCTGGGGTGCGATCCGCCCCCTGACGGCTGCGGTCGGCACCCCGCACAAGGAGATTTACGCGCGCCCGCGCGGGCGCCCCTTCGGGCCACGACGGCGAAGGCGCGGCCGGGTCCGGCCTCGGGACTTGGTGGCGCGCGCCTTGGGGACCGCTCCGGCCCGCGTCCGCGTCTTGAGGGAACGCCGGGCCGGAGTGCGCTGCGTCCGCCGCCCGGCCGGCCTGCGGTGGGGCGGCCGCGATCCATCCCCGTCGCTCGGCGGGGCGCCGCCGACGGGAACCAGTTCGAAGCGGGTCGTGGGAGCCGGGATCGACGATCCCCGGACCATTCCCGGGATGATCCGGAAGACCGGACACAACACGACCTCGATCCGCCCGCCGCCCGGCGCAAACAGCGCGGGGAGGTTGAGCGTGCGCAGTCCGACGATGGTGATCGGGCCGGTCGGAGGGGCGGACAGCCACCGCCGCGAGATCTCGTAGGCGGGCGTCCCGGGGATGGTGACCGCGGTGACGCGGATCCGTCCCGCGGCGTCCCCGAAGGCAAACAGGAACGGGCGCCCCTCGACGATCTGGCTCCTGCCGCCAAAGAACCGCCCGGTCATGTAGACGTAGGCCGTTTCCGTCGCGGGGACGTCCCGAAACGTCAGGACCGTTCCCGTCACCGCCATCCGCGTGCGCGGTTGGAAATCCTCGAAGGGCATCGGGTGCACGGTCTCGACTTCGGTCCACTCCGACCCGCCGGGCGCATCGAGGAGGACGCCCGGAAAGGCGAGCCCGCGCTCTGTGCTGGCGGCCCTCACCGGGTGGATCTCCAGCAGATGGGGGATCGCGGGATGGCCGGCGGAGGCGTGGTCGGGCAGCACGCGCAGGAGGCCGGTGACCGTCACGCGCTGCTGGGTGGCCATGACCTCATCGAGGATCTGCGCGTAGGCGCTCCGCGCCGTCCCCCCGGCGGCCAGCGCCCCGGGCCGGATCGCGTTCTGGACGACGCACATCACCGTCCCCTCGGCCTCGTCGGCCTGCGGGGTGGGCGCCATCCCGAAGGCGATCCCGAGCCCGTACTCTCCGTCCGCGGTGTGCCGGGTGACGTATCCCTCGAGGGTGACTTCGGTGCCGGGCTGCAGGGGCAGGTAGGCGAGCGGCTCGGCTCCGGACACGGAAATGTCGCTTCCCCCGGGGGTGCCGGGAAGGATCCGGATGCCGGCCAGCACCCGCAGGAAATCCGCCGGCGTCCGGACTTCCGGCCGCCCCGCGGCATGCGGGGCCGAATGCCGCTTGAGTTCGTCGGACACCAGGATCGCTCTGGCGATCTCGCGCATCGGCGTCCGCGTGTTCCGGCTCTGCCGCTGGATGCGCAGGAACGCTTCCTGCTCGTCGACCCCCTCGCGCTTCATCAAGATCCCCTTGGCCCGTTCCACGAGCTTGCGGGTCTCCAGCGTTTCCTTGAGGGTCCCGACCTCCTGCTGCAGCGTGCGCAGCTCCTGGAACCTCGCCATCGCGATCTCGATCGCCGGGATGAGCTCGGCTTCCCGGACGGGCTTGACGAGGTAGGCGAGCACCCCGGCTTCCTGGGCCCGCTGCACGAGATCGCGC
>DATHLI010000361.1:0-6440 GCA_035488355.1 bacterium
CCGCGAACTCCCGCGCCCGCTTCACCCCGCCGATGTCCGGCGAGACGACCACGACGTTCTCGAGCGAGAGCCGCCGGAAGTAATCCCCGAGGATCATCCGGCCGGGCAGGTGGTCGAGCGGGATATCGAAGAACCCCCACAACTGCCCGGCATGGAGATCGAGCGTGAGAACGCGGTCCGCCCCCGCGGTCGTCAGCAGGTTGGCCACCAGCTTGGCCGAGATCGGCTCCCGGGGCTTCATCTTGCGATCCTGACGGGCGTAGCCGAAATACGGGATAACGGCCGTGATGCGGGCCGCGCTGGCGCGGCGCACCGCATCGATGATCACGAGGAGCTCCATCAGCGTCTCGCTCGCGGGCGGGCAGGTGGGCTGGACGATGAACACGTCCTCCCCGCGGACGCTCTCCTCGATCCGGACGCCGATCTCCCCGTCGGCGAAGCGGAAGACGTCGATCGCGCCCAGCGACAGCTCGAGGTAGGCGGCGATCCCCCGGGCGAGATCCGGGTTGCTCGTCCCGCCGAAGACCCGGATCCCCGAGGCCGCCATGTGCCCTCCCGACCTACCGCTTGCCGTCGAGGACGCGGATCACGCGGGCAGGAACCCCCACGGCCACGCTCCGCGGCGGGACATCCTTGGTGACCACCGCCCCGGCGCCTGTGATCGCTCCCCGGCCGATCCGGACCGGCGCGACGAGCATCGAGTCGCTGCCGATGTAGGCGCCGTCCCCGATGGTGGTGCGATGCTTTTTGCGGTCGAGTCCGTAGTTGCAGGTAATCGTGCCGGCGCCGATGTTGACGTCGGCCCCGATCCAGGCATCCCCCAGGTAACTCTTGTGGTGGACCTTCGTTCTATCGCCCACCCGCACCTGTTTCATCTCAGCGTAGTTGCCGATCTCCACGCGGCGGCCCACCACGGTGCCGGGACGCAGGTGCGCGTACGGCCCGACCACCGATCCGTCCCCAATCCGCGCGCCCTCCAGCGACGAGTCCTGGACGCGGGCCCCCCGCGCCACCACCGAATCGTGGATCCGGGCGCCGGGGCCGATGACGCAGTCCGGGCCCACCACGGTCCGCCCGGTCACGATCGTCATCGGGTGGATGACGGTCTCGCGTCCGATCCGGACCGTCTCGTCGATGAATGTGGTCGCGGGGTCGACCACGGTCACCCCGGACTCCATCAGGCGCTGAAGGATCCGGCGGCGCATGGCGCGCTCCGCCTCGGACAATTCCTCGCGGCTGTTGATTCCGATCGCCTCGTCCGGGTCGGTCACCGTGACCGTGACCACCAGGCCGTCTTGGGCCAGCAGGTTCACCGCGTCGGTCAGGTAGTACTCGCGCTGGCGGTTGTCCGGGCGGATCCGCCGGAGGGCCCTCCGCAACTCGGGCACGCGGAAGCAGTAGACCCCGAGATTGACCTCCCGGATCGCCCGCTCCTCGGGGGTGGCGTCCTTGTCCTCGACGATCCGCACAAACCGGCGCTGGTCATCCCGGACGATCCGCCCAAAGCGATGGTCGTGCTGAACGATTGTGGTGGCCAAGGCGGCGACGACATCCCCGCGCACCGCCCCGCCCAGCGCTCGAAGCGTCGCCGGCGAGACGAGGGGCATGTCTGCGTAGGTCACGTACGTCAACCGGTGCCCGCGCAGCCCGGGCAGCGCCTGCGCGACCGCGTGTCCGGTCCCGAGCGGCCGGCGCTGCACGGCGTAGCCGGCGCGGGACCCCAGCGCCGCGCGCACCGCGGCGCCGTCGCTTCCGACCACGAGGACCGGGCGCCTCACTCCCGCGCGGCGCATCGCGTCCGCGGCGTACGACACCATCGGGCGACCGCAGAGGGGGTGCAGGACCTTGGGGAGGTTCGACTTCATCCGCGTACCTCGGCCTGCGGCCAGAATCACGGCGGCCGGCTGCTCCACCTTCCCGCCTCCCCGACCCTTCTCGGGAGCATTCGCGGCGGAGCGGCGCGGCCCCTGCGGTCGCCGCAGTCCGCGCTACGCGGGCACAACCTCCCGCGGGGCGCCCGTCACTGGGCCCGGCCCGGCTGCGCCCGGGCGCGGTGCACGACCCGGCGGAACGCGTCGACCACCTCGGGATCGAACTGGGTCCCCGCACACCGGCGCAGTTCGGCGATGGCCGCCTCGTGGCTCCGCGCCTTTTTGTACGGCCGGTCATCGGTGATGGCGCTGTAGGAATCCACCACGGCCAGGATGCGCGCGCCGAGGGGGATCTCCTGCCCCCGAAGTTTGTCCGGATATCCGGTGCCGTTCCACTTCTCCTGGTGGTGCCGGACGATCCTGGCCACGCCGCGCATCCGATCGGTCGAGGCGAGGATTTCCTCCCCGATGACCGGATGCTGGCGCATCACCGCCCACTCCTCTTCGGTGAGGTTGGAGGGCTTTCGGAGGATCTCATCGGGCACGCCGATCTTGCCGATGTCGTGGAGCAGCGCGCCCCAGCGGATCTCCTGGACCGCCGCCTCGTCGCATCCGAGCGCGCGGGCCACTTCTTCGGCCCACACCGCGATGCGCTCGCTGTGACCCGATGTGTAGTGGTCGCGCGCGTCCATCGTCCGGGCGAGGCTCAAGACCATCTGCAGATAGGAGTTCTCGAGGTTTTGGAAGAGCTTGGCGCGGCGGACGGCCGTGCCCCCGATGTCGGCGATCCCCTCCAGGAGCCGTATCTCGGCGTCGGCGAACGGACGGGCGGCGGGCCCCCGGTCCCGGCCGAGGGCAAGCGTCCCGATGATCTCGGTCTCCGACCGCACCGGCACGATGGCCGCCGGGCCGATCGATCGGTAGGCGTTCAGCCAGATGGGCAGCGGCTCGCCGCCGAGGTTGTCGGTGCGGTACGGCGCGCCGGTTGCGGCCACTTTGCCAAACGCGCTGCCGGAGGTGGGGAACGCCTCGCCCCGCGCTTCCGGCGGCAGCCCCGCCATATACACGCACTTGAATCCCGCGCCCTTGGGTTCGAGCAGGAACAGCATCCCCTTCTCCGCGCGGAGGAGGTCCATGGCCTGCCCGACCAGGATCGGATAGATCGCCTCAGGGTTCTGGGCGACCCTGAGCCGCTTGCTCAGGTCGAAGAACACCTCCAGGTCGGCCGCCCGCTGGGCCTGCTCGTCGTACCGCCGGCCGTTGTCGATGGCGTCCGCCGCGGCCAGGCAGAACGCGCGGAATGACTCCTGCTCGATCTCGGTCCACTTACGCGGGGCATTGTAATAGCAGCTGACAAGACCGAGGATCTCCGCCTCGCGGGTCAGCGGCCAATTGGCCAGGGCGCGGTACCCCTCGACCTGGGTCAATTTCGGCACCGCCGCGCCGTGGGGCAGGTCCGCCACATCGCTGTAGAGGAGCGGGGCGGAGCCCTCGATCCCGCGGCCGGAGATCTCCAGCAGATCAGGCTTGGTCCAATCCATGATGCGTCCGTCGGCGATGGCCTTGGCGTAGCGGATCACCTGCGCGATGTAGGCCTCGGAGAGCCCCCGAGACCAGGGACACGAGACCGCTCCGTCGGGGTGGCGCAGGTACACCGCGGCGCGATCGGCCTTGCCGAGCGAGAGCGCGGCCTCCCCGACGGTCTTCATCACCTCGGCCGATGGCGCGAGGCGGCTGAGGGCCCTGCTCACGGAGGCCACGTGGTTCTGGATCTGGAGGCGGTTTCTGATCGCCAGCACCGTTGAGATGTCGGTTGCCGATGACGCGGCCACTCCGATCGGGTTGGCAGCCTCGAGCAGCGAAGCCAGGGACGCATCACGATCCTCCGGGCGCGCGAGCGCGGCGGGATCCATGAACACGAGCATCCGGCCTGTCACCCGTCCCTGTGGATCGCGCAGCAGCGAGGAGACGACCGCGACGTCGATCGGCAGCCCGGCCTTGGTCCGCGGACGCGGCGCGGCTTCCGCGGCGTCGGACGGGACCGCTCCGCCGCCCAGGGCGAAGGGCAGCGGCCGGCCGACGGTTTCTCGTGCGCTCCACCCGAAGAGCCGCTCGGCCGCGGTATTCCAGAGGGCGACCTTCTCGTCGTTCAGGACGATGACCGCCTGCGGCAGACCCTGCACCGCGCCTTCGAGCAGGTGGGGCGAGGGGCGCACCCGCCGCGCCGCGCCGGGCGCTCCACCCGCCACACCGGTCAGTTGTTCGACGATCGGCATGCCAAGGATGCCCAGCCCAATAAATAGAAGGACGAGCGCGGGCCACAGATCGGTGGAGTAGTGCGGCAGCGCGAGAACGCCGGCCGCCACGACGGCGCAGCACACACCCCCAACCCCTTTTAGCGCGGCAAGATTCATTCTCAGGTCTCCAGCGTGTGGTTGAACATCTGAGGCCAATGGTCAAATGACCGGGTGGACGGGCCTTCCCATCCTCTGATTTATATTGCCCAATGCCGGGGCGATTAGACGGCAACCTCTGCTTGCGGTTGGTTCCACTCTGGTTTGGAGCCCCCGCAGGGGGGCAACCTCTGCTTGCGGTTGGTTCCACTCTGGTAAGGAGTCCCCGGAGGGGACAGGCCCAAACCGGGGTTCCAGTGGGGGGATGGCTGGGGGGCCAGGATTCGAACCTGGACTCTCAGATCCAAAGTCTGATGGCCTACCGTTAGCCGACCCCCCAGCGGGCCACCGCCATCGTACCGCACGAACCCGCCGGGGACAACCTCTGCTTGCGGTTGGTTCCACTCTGGTTTGGAGCCCCCGCAGGGGACAACATCTGTTTGCTGCTACGCCAGCGCCATCGCCTCGATCTCCACCGCCGCGTCCCGCGGGAGCTTGGCGGCCTGCACGGTCGACCGCGCAGGGGGATTTTCTTTGAAGTACTCGCCGTAGATCTCGTTCATCGCCCCGAAATCGTTCAGGTCGCGAAGGAACACGGTGGTCTTGACGACCTTGTCCATCGAAGACCCCGCGGCCTCCAAGACCGCTTTCAGATTGTCCATGACGCGCTTGGTCTGGACGCGGATGTCCCCGGGGACCAATTGGCCGGTGCGCGGATCGAGCGGGATCTGGCCTGCCGTCAAGACCAGCCCGTTCGCGGCAATGGCCTGCGAGTATGGGCCGATCGCCGGGGGCGCCTGCTCGGTTTTGACGACGCGCTTACCTGTCATCAGTCCATCACCTCCATGGGGAGCTGCCGCATGGCATGATACCCGCTTGTCCGGCCATCAGATCTTCACCTGCACTCCGATCGCGCGGTCGAGCTGGGCGAGCGCCACATAGTATTGGAACACCGCCTGCGTGACGTTCGTGTCCGCAGTGGCGAGGTTTTGCACGGCGGTGACGACCTCCAGCTGCGTCCCCACGCCCGCCTGAAACCGGACGTTGGCGATGCGCAGCGCTTCGCGCGCCGCCGTCTGGCCCGCCAAGGCGGACCTCAGCACGTCCGCCGCGTTCCCCAATGACAGGTAGGCGTTCCGGACGTCGAGCTCCACCTGCTGCCGCGTCTGCTCCTCGGTCACCCTGGCCGACTGAAGCCGGGATCTGGCCTCTTCCACCTTCGCGTGGGTCAGCCCGCCGTCGAGGATGGCGAGCGTGAGCGTGATGGTGCCGGTGAAGTTCACCGAGTCCCTGCTTGTTGGATCGCTCGTCTGGATCTGGGGGCCGGCCTGAATCGTGACGTTGGGCGCCAGCCCCGAGGCGGCCAGGTCGATCGCGGCCTGCGCGCCCACCTCGCTGGCCCGGGCCGCCGCGACCTCCGGCCGGCGCTGCAGGGCCTGCTGGATCAGGACATCCACGTCCTGGGGGACCTCAGGGAGGCCGGAGAACTCCGCGGGCACGACCGTGGTCGGCAACGGGAGGACCAGGGTCGCGGCAAGGTTCTGCTGGCTCTGCGACAACGCCGTCCTGGCCTGGGTCAGCGCCTGCGCCGACTGGGCGAGCTGCACCTGCGCCTGCAGCAGGTCGAACTGAGGTGAGGTCCCCACCTGCACGCGCGCCGCCGCGACCCGGACGTTTTCGCGCGCGGCGTCGACCGAGTGCTGCGCCGATACGACGTTGGCCTCGGACGCCGTCACCGAGTAATACGCCTGCCGGACGGAGAAGACCACCTGCTCCGCCGCCGCGGCGAACTGCGCCTCCGCGATGAGCTCATTCGCCCGGGCGATCGCGATCTGCGCCTCCAGCGCCCCGCCGGTGTACAGGGGGTATTTGAACGTCAGGGCAAACACGGAGTTCGTGGCCGCAGTCCCCCCGAACCCGGTCGCCGTGAACGGCAGGTTGGTGATCGCGCCGCCGGGGGCCCCGGGGATCGAGATGGTCCCGCTCACCGGCGCGCCGCCGCAGCACAGGGAGTTATCCGTGAAGCTCGCCGACACGCCCAAGGTGACCGCTTTTTGGGCCTCCGCCTCCCGCAACTGCGCTCGGGCGATTGCGACCGCAAGGGCCGCCTGGCGGGTCTGGAAGTTGTTCTGCAGCGCGGCGGTGAGGGCGTCGGCCAGCGTCAGCGGGCGCGGCG
>DATHLI010000362.1:0-2797 GCA_035488355.1 bacterium
GATCAGGCTGAGGATCCGACCGGGGCGCGCGCCGGTGCCGAAGAAGACGACCGCGTCCGACGCGATCACGGACAGCACCAGCAGCGCGGAGAACAACAGGATCATCACGATCGCCACGATCCGCTGCTGGACGATCCCCCGAGAGGGGACCCCGAAGATCCGGGAGAAGCTCACCTCGATCGCGGCGAAGAGGTTCGACCCCGCCCACAGCAGCGACACGAACCCGATGAGCCCAATGAGCCCGGGATAGGCGCCCGCCGCGTTGATCACGTCGGACATCTCTTTGGCGAGCTGCTCGGGGAACACCGCCTCCACCTGCTCGAGCAGCATCATTCGGACAACGGGGCTGCGCACGATGAACCCGCCGATGGCTGTGAGCGAGAGCACGAGGGGAAACATGGCGTAGATGGCGTTGAAGGCGATCACGGACGCCTGCTCGCCCACCTGGTGCGTGTAGAGGCGGTCTGTAAACCGGATCAGCCACTGCACCGCGGGCCGCTCGGCCATCCTCACGGGGCGCATGCGCTCGCCCACTACCGCGCTCCTTTGATTCTCCAGATGAAGATCGAGCCGAGCATCACGTAGATGATCGCCATGGCGAACACGACCGAGTATCCGAAGTTGGGGGTACGGCGGTTGAACACGTCGAGGAGCGGGCCGGCGATGATCGGCGCGAGGACCTGCGGCAGCGTATTGGCGATGCCCCAGATCCCGAGGTCCTGAGCCACCGAGCCCCTCGCCGGCAGGACGTCGATCGCCAGCGCCCAGTCGACGCTCGTAAACGCCCCATACCCGATGCCGAAGAGCACGGCGATCCCCACCAGGGTGGAGTACGGTGGCCGCGAAAGGAGCCCGGCGCTCGTGAGGGCCAGGAACACCCCGGCGGTGGACACGATCCCCTTCCGCCCGATGCGATCCGACAGCCATCCGGCCACGAGAACGACCACAGCCCCGGAGGCGATCGTGATTGCGCTGAGAATGCCTGTGATGTGCGCGGCCTCCCGCACCGTCAGGCGCAGCGTGTCCTTCACGAAGAACTGGAGGAAGCTGATCAGCGTGTAGAAGCCCAGCATCACCAGCCCCCGTGTCAGGAACATCCATCCGAAGTCGGGATAGCGCCGCGGGTCGATCCAAAACGAACGAGCGAAGGCCCGAAGCGCAAACGGGGGAGCGGCGCGCAGCGGGTCTTCTTTCACCTGCCACCCCATGAGCGCGGTGCACGTGAGGAAGACCACGATGTCGATGACATAGACCGCGGGGGTTTGGCCGCGGCCCACCAGGTGGCCGGCGAGCAGCGCGCCGCTGATCGTGCCGAGCATCATGAGGAATCCCATGACCCCAGAGGCAAGGCCCCGCTGGGATTGCGGGATTTTATCGGGGATGAGGCCGTTGAACGCGCCCCCGGCGAAGTTGGTCGCGGCCTGGACCACTAGGACCCCCCCGACGTACCAGGCGTAGGTAGGCGCGGAACGCATCGCGACGAGCCCCAGACAGTTCAGCAGGACGCCCGCGACAACAAACGGCCGGCGGCGCCCCATCGGCAGGGTGGAGCGGTCGCTGAGCGCCCCGGAGATCGGCGAGACCACCGTCGCCATGGACGCCCCGGCCGCAAACAGGAAGCCCAGGTAGAACCCTTTCTGCGACTCGGGGACGAACCGCAGGACCTCCGCCGGGATGACCACGGTGAGGAGCGTTCCCCAGTGGAAGCTCATGGCGAACCAGTACAGGCCGAGCCAGACGAACTCCGTGAACGGCACGCGGCGGGTGGGGGCGTCGAGGGTGGCGGCGCCGAGCATGCTAGTTCTCTTCTCTGTCTCTTTCTGCCCGAGCGATGGCGTCGCGGATCTCGCGGCGGAGTACCTTCCCCACGGCGCTCTTCGGCAGGGCAGAAACGATCTCGATCCGGCGAGGAACCTTGTAGGGCGCGAGGCGCTCACGAGACAACTCCAGCAATTCGCGCCGCACCTGCCTGGGATCATCGGCCACACCGTCCTTGAGCACCACCTGCGCGACCAGCAGCTCGCCCCGCACCTTGTGGTCCACGCCGGTCACCGCGGCTTCCTTGACCTTGGGGTGCTCGAGGAGGACCTCCTCGACTTCGCGCGGGTACACCTTGAGCCCGCCGACGATGGCGATATCCTTCTTGCGTTCGACGATGAAAAAGTACCCATCCTCGTCCATCCGCGCGATATCCCCGGTGTGCAGCCAGCCGCCCCCGAGCGCCGCGGCGGTCTCCTCGGGTGCCTCCCAGTAGCCCTTCATCACCTGCGGCCCCCGGATGACGAGCTCGCCCGGCTCCCCGAGCGGCATCTCGCGCTCCCCGGTCTCGGGGTCGACGATCCGCGCGTCGGTGTCGGGGAGGGGGAGGCCGATGCTCGCCACCTTCCGCTTCCCGTAGACGGGATTGACGTGGGTCCCCGGCGCGGCCTCGCTGAGGCCATAGCCCTCCACCACCGTGGCGCCCGTCAGCCGCTCGAACCGGGTCTGCACCTCGACCGGAAGCGGCGCCGAGCCGCTCACGCACACCCTGATCGAGCGGAGGTTGTACTTTTGGATGTCCTTGAGCTGGTTGATCGCCACGTACATCGCGGGGACGCCCGGAAAGATGGTGGGCCGGTGGCGGGCGATCATCTCGGCGACCAGCCTGGTGTCGAAGAGGCCCATCACGACGCAGATGACCGTCGCGCCCACGCTGATCGCGGTGTTCAGCGCCACCGTCAGGCCGTAGACGTGGAAGAACGGCGCGACGCTGAGGAAGCGCTCCTTGCCCTCCTGGAGGTCGGTCAGCCAGTGGCGC
>DATHLI010000363.1:0-2777 GCA_035488355.1 bacterium
GGGTTCCCCAAGCGGTACAAGGTGATCGCCCGGCTGGGCGGCTACCACGGGTCGACGTTCGGGGCGATGAGCATCACCTCCTCACGGAACGAGGCCTACTTCGGGCCGTTCATGCCGGGGGTCAGCTTTGTGCCGTCCCCGAATCGCTACCGGCCGGCCTTCGGCCTCGCGGGTGAAGCGGAAGACCTGCGGTGCGCCGACGCCGTCGAACAGGAGATCCTCGCGCAGGGGCCGGAGTACGTCGCGGCGGTGATCGGCGAGCCGGTCTCGGTGTCCAACAATAATCACGTGCCGTCCCCGAAGTACTGGCAGCGGCTCCGAGAGATCTGCGACAAGCATGGCGTCCTGCTGATCATGGACGAGGTGATCAACGGGTTCGGCCGGACGGGCCGGATGTTCGCCGCGGAGCATTTCGGCGTGGTGCCCGATCTGATGACCATGGCCAAGGGCCTCTCGTCCGGGTACGCGCCGATCGCCGCGGTGGCGGTCAGCGATCGGGCATTCGAGGAGTTCAAGCGGAAGGATGTCGGACTCGCCCACCTGCTGACCTTTGGCGGCCAGGCCGTCGCCTGCGCCGCCGCCTTGAAGAACATCGAAATCTTGAAGCGGGAAAACCTGGCGCAGCGGAGCGCGGAGCAGGGGGACTACCTGCTGCGGCGCCTGGAGTCCCTGCGCGCGCACCCGACCGTCGGCGATGTCCGCGGCCTGGGCCTGCTCTGCGCCGTGGAGCTCGTGCAGGACAAGCGCACCAAAGAGCCGTTTGGGTGGGGTCCGCCGGCCGCGAATCACCCGTTCAGCCGCCGGCTGATGGCGTTGATGACGGAACGCGGACTGCTCAGCCGCGTCTTCATGTCGATCCAGGTCGCCCCGCCCCTGGTGGTGTCGAACGAGGAGATCGACCGCATCGTTTCGATCATCGACGAGAGCCTGGCGATGGCGGAGCGGGAGTTCGAATTCGCCTAGGTCAAGAGTAACGCGAAGGGGTTGCCCGTGAGGGCAACCCCTTCCGTCCCCTTCCGCTGGCGTCGTTCCGGCTAGTGCGAGCCGCCTTCCCCGTTTTCGTTGTTGTCGTTGTCGCGGTGCTGGTTCTTGTCGTCATCGTCGCCACGACCGGTGTGCGTGGTGGCGCTGTTGGACGCGGCGATGATCGCAAGGCCGTGGTATTTGCCTGCGACGCTGTCGTACACTTCTCCCACGACGTCACCGTTCTCGTTGATCCCGTAGGCGAACACGATGTTGCCCGTCCCCGCGGTGACCAACTTGAAGGTCGTCCCCTGAGCCTGGAAGGCGTCGTACTGGAATCCTGAGTCCAGGTAATACCCCACTACCACGCCGAGGCTGTTGGTGCCGTAGACCTGGGTCGAGGTGCCGCTCGGCCGCGGGACCAGGGTGCCGGGGGCATCCATCGTGCTGAAGGTTCCCGAGCGCAGCGTGAAGCCGTGCGCCGCAAAGTTCTGGTCGAAGTAGTATCCGGCGACGCCATCGCTGCGGTCGATCGCGTTGGCGACGGTATCGGTCGCGGTCACGGTCGCGCTGCTCGGGTAATCGATCGAGCTGTACCCCGTGGTGAGATCGGTCCCCTTGTGCATGAAGCCGTGGATGTGGCCCTTCCCGCCGTAGGTTCCCGCGATCGTGCCGTCGTTGGCGATCCCGTTGGGCGAGATGCAGCATTCGGCGCCCGGAACGCTGAGCGTGAGGTACCCCTGAGTGTAGTCGGTTCCATGATGCAGGAATCCGTGCGTCGTCCCGGTGCTGTCCTCGTAGATCCCCACGATGTCGCCGAGGTCGTTGACCCCCTGGACCCAGGTGAGGATGGCTCCGGGGACGTCGACCGTCGTGTAGCCCGTGGTATAGGTGGTTCCTTGATGGATGAAGCCGTGGTAGGCCGCGCTGGCCGTCGTGTCCTGGAAGTATCCCACGATGGCGTCGGCGCTGTTGATGCCCAAGGCCCACGTCAGCGCCGCGCCGGGGACGTCAAACGTCACGGTCACGGCCACGCCCCCGGTCGAGACTGTCTGGCACTTCTGAGGGCGCTTATTCTGTTTGCAGACCTTGTCCCTGTTTTGGGACTCGTCATCCCGATCCCGGTCGGCCGAGAGACTCCAGGTGGAGTGATCCGGGGTGCTCGGCCGAGCCGCCGGCGTCACCACCAGCATGAAGCTCAGCATGATACTGAGGAAGATGACTCCGAAGACCATCTTGCGCTGTCTCATCTCACTACCCCCCTGAGATTGCGCGGCCTCGTCTGCTCTCTTGGTCGGCCGCGCGCTCTTTCCGTCTGCCACGTCCACTTGGTTCACGCTCCGGGCTCGTACGAAACCCGGCCCTGCCGCTTTGGTCTTGTCCTCCGCTTGCACTGTTCATGATGCCCCTGATACAAGTCCGGCAGTCGCCCGCGGGGCCAAAATCCACCGTTCGGCACGCCGCAGTCATCCATTTGATTACGGGGAGACCGGAAAACTTCCAGGAAAACTCCGGAGAGATGCTTCAGACGGGGGAAGAAGTGACTAGAGATCCGCCGGGCGGGGTATCCACCCAGAGCAGGGGACCCTGGATACCCTATGAAGGCACCCGAGGATCTGCCAATCTATCCGATCCGCACGGCGGCCGCGCTGACGGGCGTTCCCGCGCGGCGAATTCGCAGTTGGGAGATCGAATACCGGCTGCTCAGTCCGGCGCGCACCAGGGGCGGACACCGGCTGTACTCGAGCCGCGATATCGCTCTGATCCGGCGGATCCGTCACCTGATAGAAACGGAGAGCGTGCCCCCTCGGGGG
>DATHLI010000364.1:0-7970 GCA_035488355.1 bacterium
CCGGCTGCTGACGCTGTTCCAGGAAGAGGGGCTGCCGGTGCTCAGCCCCGACCGGCGCCGCGCGGTGTTCGCCGGCCCGGCCCACGCGGCGCTGCTCGCGCGGTACGTGGACCTGTTCAAGCGCGACATGTTCCCCGCCGATACGCTCCAGCGCGGGTATCTCGGGGCCACCGAGCGGTACGCGGCCGGGCAGCTGGCGATGCTGGTGACCGGGCCTGAGTTTCTCCTCCGGGTCCGTTCGGACGGCCCGGACGTCTACCGCGAAACCCTGGTCGCGCCGGCGCCGCTTGGGCGGGGGCGCGTGCTCGACCTGCCGACGATGGACCTGGTTGTCCCGCTGGCGAGCCGGCATCCGGCCGAGGCGGTGGACCTCGCACTGTTCGTCACTAACGACGAGAACCAGTTCGGGTTCTCGCATGTCGTCGCAGCCTTTCCCTCCACGGTGGCCGCCGCGGCCGATCCGTACTTCACCCGGGCCGGGACTACTCCGGAGGTCCGGGGCCGCGCCATCGCCGCCCAAGAGCTCGGGATCGCGCGGGACCTCACGGTCGTCACGCCCCACAGCGACGTGCTTCTCCGCGTCTTCCGCGAGGCGGTGGAGAACGCGTTCTTCGGCCGGATGACGCCCCAGCAGGCACTGTCGTGGGCGGCTGCGGAATGGAACCGCCGACTGTAGGCGACGCGGTTCACGTCGTCTTGCGGCTGCCTAGGGTGTCAGCAAAGACGTCCCCGCGCGCTCGGTGGGCAAAGGGCTTTTGAGCCGACCGTCCGAATGCCGAGGACGTTGGGAGCGCAGGGAACCTAAAACGCGAAAGGGGTGAGGTGGATGCCGACCTATGTCACGCTGGTCAAATTCACTCAAAAGGGGGTCGAAGACATCAAGCATGGTCCAGATCGCCTCGCGACCGCAAAGGAGAGGGCCCGGGCCAGGGGCGGCGAGATCAAAGCGTTCTACCTCACGCTGGGTCAGTACGACGCGGTCATCATCAGCGAAGCTCCCAACGACGAAGCGGCGGCCGCGGGGTGGCTGTATGCCGGATCGCAAGGCTATATTCGCACCGAGAGCCTGCGCGCTTTCAACGAGGCGGAGTACAAGAAGATCGTCGCGGCGATACCTTGAGAGAGCGATGACCGGACGCCCCCCCGCAGCGCGCCCGGCCATCCCGACCGTCATTCCACGCCGTTCTTTCTATAGGGAACACCGTCGGCTGCCGGAGGCCTGGCGCGGCGGACGAAACCCGCCAGCACCAGGATCGTGACGACGTACGGCAGCGACTGGATGAACTGATAGGGGATGCTGCTCGACACGACCCGCAGGCTGAGGGCTTCGAAGAAGCCGAAGAGCACGGCGGCGCCGAGGGCGCCGGCCGGCCACCAGTTGCCGAAGATGACCGCCGCGAGCGCGATGAAGCCCAGACCCTGCGTCATGCCTTCGAGGTAGGAGTGCGCCTGCTCCAGTACCAGGTACGCGCCCGCCAGCCCCGCGAGGGCGCCGCTCAGCACCACGCCGGCATACCGCATCCGATAGACGTTGATGCCGAGCGTCTCGGCGGCGCGCGGATTCTCGCCGACGGCGCGCAGCCTGAGGCCGAAGACGGTGCGCCGCAGGACCCACTGGCTCAGGGGGATCAGCAGCAGCGCGGCGGGGACGAGGGGTGAGATGCCCGTCACCAAAGGCGCGAGGGCCTGGACGCGGTCGAGTCCCGGGATGCTGAAGGGGGTGAAGCCCGGGACGCCGGGCGACTGCGTGGCGACGCCAAAGATCTGAATCGTGAGAAAGCGCGTCACGCCGGCCGCGAGGAGATTCAAGGCCACGCCGGCAATGATCTGGTCGACGCCGAAGGTGACGGTGACGACGGCGTGGACGAGCGCCAGGCCGGCGCCCCCGAGGACGGCGTACAGCGCCCCTCCGAGGGGACCGTGCAGATGCGCTCCGAGGGCGGCGAAGAACGTGCCGGTGATCATCATGCCCTCGAGCGCGATGTTCACCACGCCCCCCCGCTCCGAGAAGACCCCGCCGAGCGCGGCCAGGAGGATCGGCACCGTGAGGCGGATGGCGGAGGCGGCGAGGGGCATCTACGCGACCTCCTGCTTCCGCAGCGCCCGGACGTAGCGGCCCATGATCTCGTACGCGACGACGATCGCCAGAATGATGACCGCCTCGAGGATCGTGATCACCTCCCGCGGCACACTGGCAAACGCCTGGATGCCTTCCGCGCCGCGGTCCAGATAGCCGAACAGCAGCGCCGCCGGAATCACGCCGAGCGGATCATTGCGCGCCAGGAGCGCGACGGAGATCCCGAGGAAGCCCAGGCCTTTGGGGAAGTCGATGTCGAAGTAGCCGGTGCGTCCCAGTAAGTCGCTCAGCCCCACGAGGCCGGCGGCCGCCCCCGAGAGGAGGAACATCACAAACTGGATCTGCGCGACGTTGATCCCTGCCGCCTCCGCGGCCGGCGCGTTGAGGGCGGCGGCTCTGACCTCGTAGCCGAATCGCGAGCGGCGGAGCCAGAACCACACGACCAGGGCAAGCGCGAGCGCGATCCCCAAGAACCAGTTGAGCGTCGAGTAGCTCGGGATGGACGCGCCGAGGGCGTTGAGGAGCGGAGTCAGGCGGGGCATCTGCGCCGACGGCGGGAACAGGGGGGTGCGGATCCGCGCCGTGCTCCCGAGATTGCGGTCGCGCACGAGCCCGAGGAGATACAGCACGACGTTGAAGGCGATGTAATTCATCATGATCGTCGTGATGACCTCGTGCGCTCCGCGCCGCCGCTTGAGGACGGCGGGCACCCACACCCAGAGCAGCCCACCCAGCATCGCCGCCGCGACGATGACGGTGAGGTGCAGGGCCGCGGGAACGCCGCGCAGGCCGAAGGCGGCGAGCGAGGCGGCGAATGCCCCGACGTAGTACTGGCCCTCGACGCCGATGTTGAACACGTTGACCCGAAACCCGATCGCGGTCGCCAGGCCCGCGAAGATCAGGGGCGTGGCGGATGTGAGGATGCTGGCGACGGAGCTGGGCTGCATGTTGAACGCGGCCATGAGCGCGAAGACCCTCAGTGGGTTCTCGTGAATGGCGAGGATGATCGCGGAGGCGATGAGGCCGCCTGCGAACACGGCGACCATGGGCGTGGCAGCCTGCACGAGCAGCAGGCCGCCCGGCCTCACGGGACGGCCGGCTCCGCCGGGGGTCCGCCACCGGTCATGTACAGCCCGAGCGCGGCCGCGTCGGCGTCCTCGCGCCGGAACTCGCCGGCGATTCGCCCGTTGTACAGCACCGCGATCCGGTCGGCGAGCGCAAGCACCTCTTCGAGATCGACCGAGACGAGGAGGACGGCCAGGCCCTGTGCTTTGATCCGCTGCAGTGTGCGGTAGACGAACTCGGTCGCGCCGACATCGAGTCCCCGGGTAGGCTGCGCCGCGATCAGCACGATGGGCGTGAACGCGAACTCCCGGGCGACCACCAGACGCTGCTGGTTGCCGCCCGAGAGGGCCAGCGCGGGGGTCGCCCGGCCGGCGAGGCGGATGTCGTACTCGCGGCAGCGCTCGGCGGCGAACCGGTCGACGGCGCGGTCGTCGAGCAGCAGCCCGCCGGTGAACGCGTCCCGCCGGTGATGGCCGAGGATGAGGTTTTCCCGGGCGCTCATCGGCAGCACGAGCCCGAGCCGGTGGCGGTCCTCTGGGATGTGCGCCAGGCCCGCGGCGCGCCGCGCGGCGACGCTCAGAGCCGTGACGTCTCGCCCGGCGACGAGGATCCGCCCGGCCGCGGCCGCCCGCAGCCCCACGATCGACTCCACCAGCTCCGTCTGGCCGTTGCCCTGCACTCCGGCGATCGCGTAGATTTCCCCGGCGCGGACACTGAACGAGACGTCCCGGACGCGCAGCCGTCCTCCCGCGCCCTCGACCGAGAGGCCCCGCACCTCGAGGCGCGCGGCTCCCGGCGGGGCCGGGGAGCGGGAGACGTTCATCAGAACCGGGCGGCCGACCATCAACTCGGCCAGCATCGCCGGCCCGGCGCGCGGGGCCTCGACCGTATCGATGACGCGCCCGCGCCGCAGCACCGTAATGCGGCCGGCGATCTCCAGCACCTCGTCGAGTTTGTGGCTGATGAAGATAATCGTTCGCCCCTGATCCCGCAGGCGGCGCAGGTTCCGGAACAATTCCCGGACCTCCTGGGGGACGAGCACGGCCGTGGGCTCGTCGAGGATGAGGAGCTGCGCGCCGCGGTACAGCGCCTTGAGGATCTCCACGCGCTGCTGCTCGCCCACGGAGAGCGCCTCGACGCGGGCATCGAGGTCCAGGTCCAAGCCGTATTGGTCTGCGAGGCGCGCGACGCGGGCCCGCGCCTCCCGCAGCGCGACCACCCCCGCCCGGGCGGGCTCCGCTCCCAGGATCACGTTCTCCAGCACGGTGAACGGCGGAAGGAGCATGAAGTGCTGGTGCACCATGCCGACGCCGAGCCGCAGCGCGGTCCCGGGCCCTCGCACCACCACCGCCCGCCCCCGCCAGACCACCCGCCCTCCGTCGGGCTGATCCAGGCCGTAGAGGATGTTCATCAGCGTCGTCTTGCCGGCGCCGTTTTCTCCCACGAGGGCGTGGATCTCCCCTTCGCGGACGCTCAGCGAGATGCGGTCGTTGGCGAGGACCCCGGGAAACCGCTTGGTGATCTCCTGGAGCTCAAGGAGGACCGGCGCGGTTGCCTCCACGTCGTGCGATGCCATCGCATGCGCCCCCTGCCGGACGGCCGCATGCGCGCGCGGTGCGGCCGGCGGTCACTTCCTGCCGATCGACGTGAGGAACGTCTGCAGCTCCTGCCTGCTCGCCGGCGCCTTGATCTTCCCCGTGGTGATCTCCTTCTTCAGCGCCTCGAGCTTGGGCACGTAGGGGCTGAGGAGCTCCTTGTTATACGCGTTGAGCGCGTACCCGACGCCGCCTTCCCGAAGGCCGAAGACCTGCGGGCCGGGTTTCCACGAGGCCTGGAGCAGCGCCCGGATGGTGTCGAAGACGGCCACGTCGACCCGCTTCGTCATGCTCGTCAGGATGTGCGGGCGCTCGCTGGCGGGGACCGTGAGCGACTGGTCGGCGTCGACGCCGATCGCCATCTTGTTCCGCCCCACCGCGGCCTCGAACACGCCGATGCCCGTCGCGCCCGACGCATGATAGATGATGTCCGCGCCGCGGTCGTATTGGGCCAAGGCCAGTTCCTTGCCTTTGACGGGGTCCTTGAACGCCTCCCCGGTGGTGCCCGCGTAGTCGGCGTACACCGTCACCTTGGGGTTGACGTACTCGGCGCCCGCCGTGTAGCCGGCCTCAAACCGCTCGATCAGCGGGATCTTCATGCCCCCGACAAAGCCGGCCTTGTTGGTCTTGGTGTACATGCCGGCCAGGGCGCCGACCAGGAAGGAGCCCTCCTGCTCTTTGAAGAGCAGGCACGCGATGTTCGGCGCCGGGGTATCGGGGCAGCCGTCAACGATGGCGAATCTGGCCGCCGGGAATTCCTTCGCGACCTTGGTGATCGCATCCGTGAAGAGAAACCCGACGCCGATGATGAGATCGTACTTGCCCTCGGCCAGCAGGCGCAGCAGCTCCTCGCGATTCTGCCCGCCGGCCGTCGGCTCCAGGAACTTGCTCGCGATCCGAGCGGCATACGTCTTTGTCGCGCGCGCGAGCCCCGCGTACGCCATGTCGTTGAACGAGAGATCGCCGCGGCCCCCCACGTCGAACACAAGGCCGACCCTGGCCGCCTGGGCCTGGGCGCGCACGTCCGGCGCCGCCGCGGCGCCAAGCGCCACGCACAGGATGACGAAGATCTGCAGGCAGATCGACCGAACTCGCATGTCTCCCCACCTCCCCCGTATGGACCGCGTCTCCGGATCAGGCCCCTCGGATCGCCTGCGCGGTCACTTCGACGCCTGTTTGCGGGAGTCTTTTTCCGCGTGATGAGTTTTGCCCGGGGTGGCCCGTGGAAGAATACCTAGCAGAGCCGTGCATCTATCATCCAGCGAGGAGGAGGCGCGCATGCCGCTGCTGTCGTCGGCGTCTGAACGATCTGCGGTCTTGGAGAAATTGCCCCTGTTTGTCGGACTCTCCCAGGCAGACCTGGGGCGAATCTCCCGGCTGGTCAGGGAAGTGGAAGTCCCGGCCGGGAGACCCGTGGCGGCCGCCGGCGAGGCGGGCCGCGAGCTGTTCGTGATCGTCGACGGCCGGGCGCTGGTGACAACCAGGTTGGGGCGCCGCGTCCGCCTGGGGCCCGGCGATTTCTTTGGCGAAATGAGCCTGATCGACGGCGAGCCGCGGTCGGCGAGTGTCGAGGCGACCACGCCGATGCGGCTCCTGGTGCTCGGCTATCGCGAATTCTGGCAGCTGCTGGACGAATCCCTGCCGATTGTGCGCCGGATCATGCGGACGCTGTCCCGGCGTCTTCGCCAGGCGGAGAAATCGGCCGTCGCCTGAGCGCGGTCAGGCCACCGCCCCTCTCAGCCGAACCACGTTGAACGCGGGCACGGGCTTGGCAAATCCCCGCAGGGGAAGATCGCCGGCCGGCTCGACGTCCACCAGTCCCTCGACCGCCGCGTACACGCGTTCGCTGATGAGGATCTGTTCGGGGCGGGCGGTGTCGCACAGCCGGGAGGCGAGGTTGGTGACGGTGCCGATCGCCCCGTAATCAAAGCGCCCTTCGAAGCCGATCCTGCCGAGCGTGGCAAACCCTTGGGCGATCCCCGCGCCGAAGTCGAGCCGGTGCCCGCGCCTCCGCCAGCACTCGATCAGATCGCTGACCCGGCCGCGCATGGCGACGGCCATCTGGACGGCCCGCGCCGCGGGGTCCCGGCAGGGGAAGGGGTCGTTGAAGAAGACCATGAACCCGTCCCCGGCGAAGCGCTCCAGGGTCCCTTCGAATCGGTAGATGAGATCACCGGTGGCAGAATGGAATTCCCGGAGGATCCCCATGACCTCTTCAGGCTCCGCGTTCTCGGCGAAGGGGGTAAATCCCCTCAGGTCGCAGAACACGACCGTGATTTCCCGCCGGTGGCTCTCCAGCGCGCGCTCGTCCCCCGACGACACGATGATCTCGGCCACCTGCGGGGAGAGAAACCGGCGGAGCCGGCCGAGACGTTCCAGGGACTCCACTTGGTCCGCGACCCGCTGCTCGAGCGTGCGGTTCCACTCGGCGAGCTGCGCCGCCTGGCTCTGCAGCCGCGCGGCCTGGTTCTGCACCGTATCGTGGAGGGCCTTGATCCGCAGCATCGATTTGACCCTGGCCGCCAGGGCGGCCTGGTCGACGGGTTTCGTCAGGTACTCGTCCCCGCCCGCCTCCAACCCCGCGACAATATCCTTGGGATCGGTCCTGGCCGTGATGATGATGACCGGCACGAAGGGGAGCGCGGCATCGGCCTTGAGGCGCCGGCAGACCTCGAACCCATCCATCTTGGGCATCACGACATCCAGCAGCACCAGGTCCGGTTGCTGTTCTCTCGCGATCATCAACGCCTGTGCGCCGTCGGCCGCCGTGAGGATGTCGTACCCGTGGGCCGAGAGGTGGGTCCGCAGCACGCTGACGTTCACCGGGTTGTCGTCCGCAATGAGAATCTTCGGCGGCACCCTCACGGCTTGCTCTCCGGAACGGCGTTGTTAGGATGAAACGGTGATCGGGATCCGCGCGGAGCCGGGTCGGTTGTGATCCAGTCGTCGCATGGCACCGGTCGAGGTCGGGCTCCGATTCTCATTATACCCACGAGACGGCCGGTTCGGCCGGACGCTCTATGAAGAATGCGGCGGCGGTGTCCGCGCCCGACCCTCCGCGCAGGTGTCCGCCGTCCTTCGACAAGTCTCCTGGCGATCAGGGGGCGATCCGGGAAAGGCCTCCTCGCGGTGTGATAGAATTTTCGGCGAGAAGCGTCCGAACGCGCGCACATGGGATCCTGGGGGGACTCGGTGATGCTCGAACTGCCGGCCCGGCCGATGACCGGCGCTGA
>DATHLI010000365.1:0-7577 GCA_035488355.1 bacterium
TGCTCCCCTCCTGGAAGACGAGGAAGCGCTCGACGGGCGCGCCGCGGAGCGCCGCCCCGAGGTCCTCAAGGTCGGCCGCGGGATCCTCCCGGAGGAAGAGCGCCACCTCCAAGCGGGCGCCGAGGAGGTTGCATGCCGCAACCGCCGACTTCAGCTCGCCCGCTCTGTCGCCGGACCGCAGCTCGACCCGAAGATGGTCAGGAGCCGCCCCGCGGAGCAGCTCGGCTTCGCGCGTGGTGAGCGTGGACGATACGCTGCTCATGCCGAGCCCGATGGCGGGGAGGCCCGCCCGCCGCGCTTCGCCGATGGAGAGGGCAACCGGCGCCGGACCGGAGGAAGACCCGGGCGCCGCGGCGGCCCGGGACCCCGCGCTGACCGGCGCGGCGGCCCGACTGCGGCATCGCACCTCCACAGACTGGCGGAATTTCTGCCCCCGCCGGGCCTGATGGGGGAAGCCGAGCGCGAGCGGGGTGGAGTACGTCTTGAACGACGCGTCGGTCCAGTTTCGCTGGTCTTCCATCTCGAACAGGTCCCCGTCGAAGGCGAACTCCACTTCGAGGCCGCCGGGCATCGCGATCGTGAGCCGCCGGTACGGCGCGAAGAGCGCGTGCAGCTTGCCGCCGCGGATCCATTGCGGGCCGACCAGCATCGGCAGCTCACCCTCGACCATTCCGTCCGGCGATTCTGCGCGGTAGCTCCGGCCCGCCGCCGCGGGCGGGTGGAGCGTACAGATTCCGATCCGGCAGTAGGGAAAGTCGGCGTTGGCGATCCCATCAAACGCGAAGCGCAGCGTCCCGTCCGAGCGGCCCTCAATGGTGATCTCCGCCGCCAGGTCCAATTCCGCTTTCCGATGCAGCGCATGATAGGAGATCCTGAACTCCCGCTCCCCGACCTCGACCGCATAGGCCGACCGAGCCGGGAGCACGGTATCCCAGTTGACGTCGCGGATGGCGGTGTACAGTCGCCGCACGATTTCCGTTCCGCCAAGCAGCGCCCGGCGCAGGTCCGCCCCGTCGAAGAGGACGGTGACCTCGCCCGCGCGCAGGCGGCGCGGCGGCTCGGGGGCGTTCTCACAGCCATACGTGAACCAGTGGTCCGGGTGGATGCGGGGATCGGCGGACATGCGCGCAGCCTCCTTCGCGTGCTTATTCGTGCAGGGCGCCGAGCGTCAGGCCGCGGACGAGGTGCCGCTGGACCAGGAGGCCGAGCGCGATCGATGGCACCAGCGAGATGACGGTGAGCGCGCTCGACTCCCCGTACTGGGCGCCCTGGAAGCCCAAGAACGAGCGAAAGATGGAGGGGAGCGTGAACGCGGTCCGGCTGGTCAGGATGAGGGCGAAGAAAAATTCCGTCCACGCGTAAATGAAGGCGAAGACCGCCGCGGTGACGATCCCGGGGGCCGCCAGGGGGACGGCGATCATTTTCAGCACCTGCCATCGGCTGCATCCGTCGACCCGCGCGGCGTTCTCGAGCTCCACCGGCATTTGCCGGAAATAGGCGTACATCGTCCAGACCGAGAACGGCAGGCTGAACACCGTGTAAATGAGGATCATGCCGGTGTGCGTGTCGTTGAGACCGACGGTTCGGTAGAGCAGGAACACCGGGAGCACGACGGCGATGCCGGGAAGAAAGCGCTGGGAGAGGACCCAGAAGGCCAGGTGCTGCCCCCCCGTGTGGAAGCGGGCCAGACTATACGCCATCAGCGTGCCCACGGCGACCGAGAGCACGGTCGTGGCCGACGCGATGATCAGACTGTTGATCAGCCCCTGCATCCCCCGGTACGAGTACAACGCCGCCGTGTAGTGCACGATCGTGGGCTCTGACGGAAATACGACCGGGGGCACCGCCAGAAAATCGCTGACGGGCTTGATCGAGGTGATGACCATCCAGTAGAGCGGGAGCAGCAGGAACAGCAGGAAGCCGCCGATGTAGAGGAACCGCACGAGTTCCCAGCCGCGCGCGCGGTGGAGCCCGGCGCCCCCCTCCCCCGGCCGAGCCATCCTGGCCTTTCCCATCACGCGTTCTCCGGGCGGAGGAGCCGCCGGACCAGCACCGAGATCACGGGAATCGTGAGGAGCAAGAATATCCAGCTGCCGGCCGTCGCCTGCGAGATGTGGAACTCCTGGAATCCCTTCTCATACAGATAGAACGCGGCCGTGTACGTGTTGGTCCCGGGGCCGCCGCCGGTCATGATGTAGATGATGTCGAACAGCTTGACCGCGTCGAGCAGGCGGAACGCGACGGCGAGCAGCAGGATCGGCGCCACCAACGGGAGGCTGATTCTAAAGAACGTGTGCCACGGAGATGCGCCGTCCAGTTGGCCCGCCTCGTAGAGCTCGTGGGAAATCGAGGTGAATCCGGCCAAGAGGATCACGAACATGAAGGGCGTCCACTGCCACGCGTCCGCCAGCACGACGGCGATGTAATTCCAGGGCGCCTCCGTCAGCCAGCTGATCGTCACCGGATGGCCGAGCAGCCGGCTGAGGACGTAGTCCGTTGGGCCGAAGGGGCGCTGCAGGAGCAGCCCCCAGAACTGGCCGACGATGGCCGGGCTCATGAACAGCGGCATGATCACGATCGGCATGACGATCCCCCGGCCGCGGAACGGCCGCACCATCGCCACGGCGAGCAGCAGTCCGAGCACAAGCTCGAGCGCGACGACCGCCGATGAGAGCACGATCGTGTTGATCAGCGCGGTGGCGGCGACAGGATCGACGACCACGTCCTTGAAGTTCTGCCACCCGACGAAGTCGTGGCCCGGGATCTGGAAATCGTAATTGACGACATTGACCCACAGCGAGTACACGAGCGGGTAGGCCGACAGCAAGACGATCAGGATGACCGCGGGGAGCACCAGCAGCACGCTGAAATAGCGATCGATCCACGCGGACAAGAGCCTGCTCCGGCCGGAGATGCCGCGGCCCCGGCCGGAGACGCCGGTCCCGGCGGGGGCCTCAGCCGCCCGGCGGTGATCCACGACGGCGGGAGACTCCCGCTTCGGGACAATGGACGAGCGACCCATGGCCGCCCGTCTACGTCAGCTTCACGCTGAGCCCCATCGTGGCGATGGTGTGATCGGGATAGGCGCCGGGCAGCTTCATGAACTGCTGGTAGGCGTCGCGCTGCTTCTCCACGCCGAGCTTCCGCGTGACGGCGTCCCACTCGCCGGCGGCCCGCTGCAGAGCGGCCTTCGGGTCCTGGCCCGCCCACACCGCGGTGCACATGCGGTCGACGGAGAGCGCGTAGTCCTGCCACCCCGGCATGATCATGTCGAGGACCGCTTCGTTGCTCGAGTTGTTCAGGGTCACGAGATACTCCGCCGCCGCCGGCCACAACGAGCGGTAGAGCGGCGACTTGTAGTGAGACAGCCGGTAGGGATCGCGCAGCGTGTACGGCAGCATGACGCGCGCCAGTGAGACCGGAGGACTCGTCACCCATTGCATGAAGAGGTACGCCGCCTCCGCGTTCTTCGATCCCGCGGCGAGCGACTTGACGTATCCCGAGGCCATCTCCCCGTGTCCCCCCGGCATGGGCGCGTATCCCACTTTGCCGGCGATCTCAGACTTCGGGACGAAGTTGATCGACTTCGAGCGCTGCGCATAGTTCTCCGACATCCGCCCCGTCGGCGGCCAGGAGTAGATCATCGCCACTTTCCCCTGCAGCCACGCCACCCACTGCGCCACCGCGTCGAGATCGTTGTTCCCGGGAACCGACGCCTTGTTCTGGGCAATCATTTGCTGGAACGTCTTGAGTCCCGCCGGCGAGTTGAGCTGTGCCTTCATCGTCTGGGGATCGAAAAAGACTCCGCCGTTCGCGCGAAACTCCTGTACGAAGGCGAACTGGTTGCCGGGACTTCCGGCCTTGCGGAAATTCGCCGTCCCGTACACGTTCGGGGCCAATTGGTCGGTAATGAACTGCGCCACCTGAGAGTACTCGTCCCAGCTCTGGGGGACGCGCAGCGCCTGCCCGTACTTGGCCTTGTAGGCCTGCTGCAGCTTCGGATCCCCGATGACGTCCTTGCGGTAGTAGAGGCAGAGTTCGTCGCCGTCGTCGAACACGCCCCAGCGCTTTCCTTTGAACGTCGGCAGGAACTTGTACAGTGGATGGTAGTCGTCGAGATCGGCCGGGTTCATGTATGTGCCGACGAACTCGTCGATCGGCTGGATCACCCCCCCGTTGGCGAGGGAGGGAATCCAGGCCGGCTCGATATCGAGGATGTCGTAGGCGCCGGAGTTGGCGATGTGCTCCGCGATCGGCTTGGAGTACTGATCGGGATGAGGAAGCTCGATCACGTTCTGGGGAATCCCCGTCAGCGCCTGCCACTGCGGTCCCGAGTAGTTCTTCGGCTCGAGCGCCTGCAGGCCGGACTCGTAGGTGACGTTGAGGGTGGCGCCCTTGAGCTTCTTCGCGGCCTGCACCGCCCGGTACGCCGATCCGTCGGTGGGGCCCTTGGTCGATGCCTCCACGGCCGCCGCCTGCGCCTTCCCCAACGGCGTGTCGGGAGGCGCCAGTTCCACGTTCACCGGCCCCGCGGCCGACGCCCGATCTGGGCTCAACAGGGCCGCGGCCGGCCCGACCAGGGCGGTCCCACCGATGAGCTGGGCCAGCCTCGTCAGGAACGTTCGCCGGGACCCCTCACCGCGCAGCCAGGCGTCGACCTCCTCCGACAGCCCCTTGTGGAACTCTCGGTCATCCCGCCCGCTTCCGTCACTCATCCTGTTCCCCCCCTTTGCGGCATGCCTGTCCCCTGCCCGCTGACCGGCGCTCAGCCGCGAGCGGCGCCGGATGCCAGCGCCGCCGCCGCCTTTCGCGTTCCGTCGATGCCGTTCTTCAAGCCCTGACCGTAGATCCAGAGGTCGCCCCAATACGCCACACAGCGGTACCCCTTCTTCAGCATGACCGCGGCCTCGTCGACGCTGCCGGCCATGAAGCCCGCGGGCTTTCGTGCCGCGGCCGCGGCCGCGGCGATCCGCTCCACGGCCGCAAGGTAGCGCGGGTGGGTGAACTGGGCCGGGATCCCCATCGACGCGGTCAGGTCGAAGTGACCGAGCCACAGGACGTCGATGCCCGGGACGGCGGCGATCTTTTCCACGTTCTCGAGGCCCGTCACCGTCTCGATGAGGGCGACGAGCATCGTTTCCTCGTTGGCGCTCGTCATCTTGGCCAGCACGTCGCCCCCGGCATAGTCGTCGTGGGCGACGCCGAACGCCGCGCCGCGCCGGCCCAGGGGCGGGTACTTGGCCGCCTGGACAATGCCCTGGGCCTGCTCGACCGTCTCCACCATCGGGGCGATGATCCCCATCGCGCCCAGGTCGAGCGCCTGGGAGATCAGATGATACTGCGAAGCGGGAACGCGCACGAGCGGGACGGTGTCGACCGCCCGCGCCGTGGCGAAGAGCATGCGGAGCACGTCGGTCGTCCACCCGCTGTGCTCCTGGTCGTAGAACAGAAAATCCGCCCCGGCCGCCGCGGCGATGCGGGCGATCCCGCTCGTGTTGAACTCGAAGATGATGGTCCCAACGCACACTTCCCCGGCGCGCAGCCGCCTCTTGACGGTGTTCTGCCTCATGATCCCCCGACAGTCTGGCCGCGCGCTGCGCGCTCCCCGTACCGCCGCAGCCGCTCCCGGAAGCGCGGGGTGGCGAGCACGTCGCGGTTGGCGACATACTGGGGCGCCCGCCCGGCCGCAATATCCAAGATCGACGTCCAGGCGCTGCGTCCGTTGTCGGCAAAACACTGGTCGGTCCAGCAGATCGCGTGCGGCGTGACGATGACGCTGTCCAGCGCAAACAGCGGGTCATGCGCATCGGGAGGCTCGCGCTCGAAGACGTCGAGGCCGGCTCCCTGGAGGCGTCCGGCGCGGAGGGCCTGGGTCAGCGCCGCCTGATCGACGATCGGCCCGCGGGCCACATTGATGAGGTAGGCGGTGGGCTTCATCAGCGCCAGCCGCCGCGCGTCGATCAGATGGCGCGACTCATCGGTGAGGGCCGCGCAAATGCAGACGAAATCCGCCGTCCGGAGCAGGTCGTCCAGGCCGGCCAGCTCGGCGCCCACCGACGCCGCGGCCTCGCGGTCGACGTAGGGATCGTGCGCGATGAGCCGGAGCCCAAACGGCCGGGCGAGCCGGCAGACCTCTCGCCCGATGTTGCCGAGGCCGATGATACCGAGCACGCGGTCCACGACACCCATGCCCATGTGGTCCCCTTTCTCCGCCCAGCGGCCGGCGCGCGTGAGCCGATCCTTAACGAGGAGTTTCTGGCTGAGCGCCAGGACATACGTCACCGCCGCGACCGCGACCGGCCGGCGGACGCCGTCCGGTGTGATCGTGACCGCGATGCCCCGCTGGGTGCACGCGTTGACGTCGACGGAATCGTACCCCACGCCGAATCGGGCGATGATCGCGAGGCGGTCGTTCCCCTCCAGCGTCTGGGCGGTCACTTTGGGCGCAAGCACGAGGAGAGCATCGTAGCCGCGGACCAACTCGTTCTGCACCTCGGGCGTATCTCTGGCCAGGTACTCCCACTCGATATCGGGGCGGTCCCCGACGAGCTCGAGCCCGATCCCGAACCTGAGCTCGCCTTTTGCGTTGAGAAAGTCCCGCGTCAGGCCGACTCTGAACCGTCCCTCCATGGCCCTCTCAACTCCCTGCTCAGACCTGTTGGGCCGCTACGCTGGTGTACGGCAGGTGCACAATGGGCGAACGGAAACTCCGGGCTCGCGGTTGCGCTTCGACGCTGGAATTCGTCTATCCTCCAGGGCGCCCCGGACGGGGCCCCGCGGGGACCGGATCCACGCCCGATGAGGCGAGCACCTCCGAGTAGGACACCGGAGTGGGGAACATCTTCCACGGGTTCATCACCCCGCCGGGATCGAACACCGCCTTGAGCCGGCGCATGGCCCCTAGGTCCGCTTCGGTGAAGATCCAGCGCATGTAGTTGTTTTTCTCGAAGCCGATGCCGTGCTCTCCCGAGATCGTGCCCCCGGCCTCCACGCACAGCCGCAGCATCTCTTCCCCCGCGCGGATGACCCGGACGGTTTCCCCGGGGACGCGCGCGTCGAAGATGATCAGCGGGTGCAGGTTGCCGTCGCCGGCGTGGAACATGTTCACCAGAGTCAACCGCTCGCGCCGGGCGATCTCCTGCACACGCCGCATGATCGCGGGGAGCTGGGAGCGGGGCACGGCGGCGTCGTGCAGGTAGTAGTTGACCGCGATCCGCCCCATCGTCCCAAACGCCGCCTTGCGCCCGAGCCACAGCGCCTGCCGCTCCTCCTCGGCGTGGGCGATGCGCACCTCCACGGCGTCGTGGCGCCGGCAGATCGCGTCGACGAGGCGATCCAACCGCGGGAGGGTCTCGCGCAGCCCCTCCACTTCGATGAGGAGCACCGCTTCGGCGTCCAGCGGATAGCCGGCGTGGACGAACGGCTCTATCGCCTGGATGGCGTTGTGGTCCATCATCTCGAGCGCGACGGGGCCGACGCCCCGCCCGATGATCTCGGTGACGGCTTCGCACGCCCGGTCGAGATCCTTGAAGATGGCCAGCGCGGTGGTCAGCGCCTCCCGCCGCCGCAGGAGGCGC
>DATHLI010000366.1:0-1614 GCA_035488355.1 bacterium
GTGTACTCGCCCAATCGCCCGATGTGCATCGAATGGCGGACCGCCACGGCGGCCATCCCGCCGCGGCGCGCCCGCGCGAGGGCCCAGTCGAGGGCGAAGGCGGTCGAGAAATGCCCGAACCCGCGGTTGGCGTCGACGACGGCGGCCACCTCGGTCGCGTGCACCAGCGTGGGCCGGGCCGCCGGCTGCAGGGCGCCGCGGTCGGCTTCGCCCACATACTGCGGCACGCGGATGACGCCGTGGGAGTCGTGGCCGGAAAGGTTGGCGCGAATCAGATGCGCCGCCACCACGCCGGCGATCTCGTCATCAGCGCCGATGGCTCTGAAGACGGCCTCAACGTACGTCTGCAGTGGAGCGGGTAGGCAGATCTGCGCCGAACCAGCCATACCGGGTTGCGCTCCTCTCTCCGCTTACGTGTTCACGCCTTCCGTGTTCACGCCCGCCGGCCCGACCGCGTCTCATCCCGCAGCGGTTTCGGAGCCGGGCAGGACCTCTGCCGGGACACGCGAAGGGGTTGGCCGGGCGCGGGCCGCCATCCTGCCCTGTGTCGTGATCGCGCGGATTCCGCGCGCCCATTGGACGGTGGTCGGCTTGCCCGCGAGCGTCCTTCCGGACGGCCATCCCCTCACCGAGACGGCCAGATCCTGGTTGGCGGCCCTGCAGCGCTGTGTCCGCGCGGTCGACTACGCGGCGGCCCGTCCCCTCTTCGCCCCCGACGTCCAGGCCTTCGGCACCCACGCCGCCGTCGTTTCCGGCCGCGACCTCCTGGAGCGCGAGCAGTGGCGGCACATCTGGCCCACCATCCGGGAGTTCACGTTCCGGCTCGCCGAGATGCGCTGCGTCGGGGGCGAGGAGATGCTTGGGATGATCGTGCCCTGGGACTCCGTCGGCGCCGGGCCTGACGGGAGGACGTTCCCCAGGCCGGGCCGGGCGACGATCATCCTGGTCCTGCGCGGGGAGCGGTGGGTCGCGGTCCACTCGCACTTTTCGCTGGCCCCTTCGGCGGGGTAAGGAGTCGCAGACGCAGCGCGTGTCGAGCGCTCAGCCGAGCGGCGGGCGGTTGCCGGCCCAGGGGGCGACGGCTTCAAACGCGGCCGCAGCCCGCAGCACCAGCGCATCCGCCAGCCGGGGCCCGATGATCTGCAGCCCCACCGGGAGCCCATCGGCCGTGAACCCGCAGGGAACCGTCGCCGCCGGAAACCCGGTCAGATTGATCGGATAGGTGAACGCAAACCATCCGGAATGCCCGACCTTGCGCCCCCCGATTTCCTGGTAGTGATTGATCCCGACCGGCAGCGGAGGCGCGGCCAGCGTGGGGGTGAGCAGCAGGTCGTACCGGGCGAAGAACCGCCGGAAGGCCTCGCCGAGCGTGCGCCGCCAGTTGGCGGCATGGACGAAGTCCACGGCGGAGAAGCGCATGCCGTACTCGAGCACCTCGACCAGCCCGGGATCGAAGCGGTCGCGCCATTCGGCCAGCTTGTCTGCCAGCCGCGCCGCCATCGATCCGGCGAAGACGATGTTGAACGGCTCCTCAGGACTGGGAAAACCGGGACCGGCCTCGTCCACCCGGCACCCCGTGTCCGCGAACCGCCGGGCACCCGCTTCCGCGATCCG
>DATHLI010000367.1:0-4420 GCA_035488355.1 bacterium
CGCATGATTCTGGGGTGCCGCTTGTGCGCTCCCGCCCCGGCGCCCGGGGCCCACTGGAGCCGCGCGCGCGCCGGCTCTTTGGCGACAAGACGCAGGGCGCCTGGCTTCGCGCGGGCGCCCTTCTTCCCTGCAACGGTCCTGGCTTTGCCCTTGGGGGATGCGGGCCTGGCCTTCACTGGTTTCGCCTCCAGGTGAAAATTACCTCAGAGCCGGGGCGAAGGCGGCGCAAAGTAACAAATGCCCCGCGTCCGGCTGAAGATCTGGGACTCAGGATCAAGGTGGGTGCGCACAATGCCCCATTACAGCAGTAAACGATATCTTATCACCGACAAGGGTTTTCCGTCAAGATGCGGAGCCGGCCGCCGGAGGCGCGATGACCGCGGGAGGCCCCGGGAACGTCCGCAGGCCGGGGCGGGGACCCCTGAAACCGCCGAGAGACGAGCGCGGCCGCCGCGTCTTACTTGATTTCGACCGCCGCGCCGACCTCGGTCAGCTTGGCCTTGATCGTCTCGGCCTCCTGCTTGGAGACCTTCTCCTTGACCGGCTTGGGGGCGCCGTCGACCAGATCCTTGGCCTCCTTCAGGCCGAGCCCGGTCAGTTCGCGTACCACCTTGATGACCTGGATCTTCTTGTCGCCGACCGTCTTGAGGATGGCATCGAACTCCGTCTGCTCCTCGACGGCCGCCGCGCCCGCCCCGCCCGCCCCGCCGCCGGCCGCCCCTCCGGCCGGGGCCATCATCATGGGGGCGGCGGCGCTGACGCCGAACTTCTCTTCCAGCGCCTTCACCAGCTTGGACAGATCGATCGCGGTCAGGGTCCCGATCTCATCGACAATCTGGTCTATCGTTGCCTTCGCTGCCATCGCTCATCCCTCCAACCTCTATTTGCTGTTTGCCCCACTCTGGTTTGGAGCCCCCGCAGGGGGCGATATCGAGAGTAGACTAGGTCCCCACATTGCCCTGGCCATTCTTGTCTGTCTCGCCGGTCCCCCCTGGGGCGCCTTCCGCAGGCCCCGCCGCAGGCACGGTCTCCCCAACCGCCGGATCTGCCGCCTGAACCGGAGCATCGACAGCAGTGGCGGCCTGAGCCGGGACCTCCGCGGCCGGGGCTGTGGTTCCCTCAGAAGCCTCCCGAGCCTCCTGTCGGGCCCGCAGCGCCTCGAGGACCTGGACGAGAGAACGCGGGGGGGCGTTGAGGATCGTGACGAGCGCCCGCAGCGGCGACAGGATCATCCCGAGCGTCCGGGCCAGCAGCTCCGCCCGGGAGGGCAGGGTCGCGAGCGCCCGCACCTCTTCCGGCCTCAGCGCGTCCTGCCCGAGCACCCCACCCTTGATTTCGAGCTTCCGGTACTGGCGGATGAACTCCTGGAGCACCCGGGCCGGCACGCCCGGATCGTCCCGGCCGAAGGCGACGGCCGTCGGTCCGGTCAGCAGGGGCGAGAGGTGGTCGAGGCCGCACCGCTTGGCGGCCAGCGCCAGCAGCGTGTTCTTGGCGACCCGGTAATCGACGTTCACCTCGCGCAGCCGCCCGCGGAGCGCCCCGATCTCCTGCACGGTCAGCCCCCGATAATCGGTCAGAATGACGACCGACGATCCTTTCAGGCGCCGTTCAAGATCTTCGACCGCCGCCGCTTTCTCCGGCTTCGGGGCGGCCTTCTCCATCCTCGGGTTCGCCATCCGCTCCTCCTCGATGCGCCGGCCGTCCCTCGTCCGCGGGGCGCGGCCCGGGACCCACGTTCCGGGCGTCCCGGCTCGAACCACAAAGAAAAGAGGCTCCCGCAGACGGAGCCTCGCACGGCGAGCCTCGACGGGCGGTCGGTCGACCATTGAGCGCTGCGCGCACCCGCTGTCTACGGCACTGCCTCTATACAAATTACCGACGCCGCGTAGTATACCACCGGCCGCGGCGCAACGTCAAACTCAACCCCGTATGGAGTCCCCGCAGGGGGGGCCCCCGAAGGGGCGGGGCTATGCCGCTCCCGCGACCGCCTCCGCCGCCGTCTTGGCCGGATCGATGGTGATGCCCGGCCCCATCGTGGTGGAGAGGCTGATGCTCTTCACGTATTGCCCTTTGCTCGACGCCGGCTTGGACCGTACCACCGCGCTCATGAGCGTCGTGAAATTCTCGAGCAGCGCCTGCTCAGAGAAGGACGCCTTCCCGAAGGGGACGTGGAGAATGCCAAACTTGTCCACCCGGTACTCGATCTTCCCCGCCTTGATCTCCTTGACGGCGCGGGTCAAATCGAAGGTGACGGTCCCCGCCTTGGGGTTTGGCATCAACCCCCGGGGGCCGAGCACGCGGCCCAGCCGCCCGACCACGTTCATCACGTCGGGGGCCGCGACGGCCACATCGAACTCCAGCCAGCCGCCTTGGATCTTCTCGACGAACTCTTCGAGGCCCACGTAGTCGGCCCCGGCGTCCAGCGCCTCTTTCACCTTCTCGCCCTTCGCGAACACCAGCAGCCGCACCGACTTGCCCGTGCCGTGGGGGAGGACCACCGTTCCCCGCACCTGCTGGTCCGCCTGCTTCGAGTCGATCCCCAGGCGGATGTTGACTTCGACGGTCTGATCAAACTTGGTCGCCGGCATCTTCTTCAGCAATGCCACGGCCGTCGCCGGATCGTACAGTTGCCCGGACGTGACCAGCTTGGCGGCTTCCCGGTACCGCTTTCCGTGGATGGCCATGCGTGTGTGCCTCCCGACCTCAGCCGACCTCGATGCCCATGCTGCGGGCCGTCCCCTCGATCATCCGCATCGCCGCCTCAAGGTCCTTCGTGTTCAAATCCGCGAGCTTCGCCTCCGCGATCTCCCGGATCTGGCGGTGCGTGACCTTCCCCACCTTCTTCTTGTTGGGCTCGCCGGAGCCTTTCTCGAGCCCGGCCGCCTTCTTCAGCAGCACGGACGCGGGGGGCGTCTTGGTGACGAAGGTGAAGGTCCGGTCGGCGTACACCGTGATCTCCACGGGGACGATCGTGCCCACCTGCTTGGCGGTCTTCTCATTGTAGGACTTGCAGAACTCCATGATGTTGACGCCGTGCTGGCCCAGCGCCGGCCCCACCGGCGGGGCCGGGGTGGCCTTGCCGGCCGGAATCTGGAGTTTGACGATGGCGACAACCTTCTTCATGACGCCTCCACGCGCCTCAGATCTTTTCGACCTGCGCGAAGTCCAGTTCCACCGGCGTCTCCCGGCCGAAGATCGACACCAGCACCCGCACCTTCTCCTTCTCGGGCAGAATCTCGTCCACGAGGCCGCTGAAGTCCATGAACGGACCGGAGTTGATCCGAACCGAGGAGCCCTTCTGGTAGGTAATCCGGAACTTCGGGGTCTCATCGCCCAGCTGTCTCAAGATGGCCTTGACCTCGCGGTCCTGGAGGGGCAGCGGCTTGCTGCCGGACCCCACAAATCCAGTGACCCCGGGCGTGTTCCGGACGACGTACCAGGAGTCGTCGTCCATGATCATCTCCACCAGCACGTAGCCGGGGAAGACCTTTTTCTTCGCGATGCGGCGCTTGCCGTCCTTGACCTCGATCTCGTCCTCGGTAGGGACGAGGACCCGGAAGATCTTGTGCAGCATCGCCATGGACGCCACGCGGCGCTCCAGGTTGGTGCGAACCTTGTTCTCATACCCGGAATAGGTATGGATGACATACCAGGCCCGGCCGTCTCCCTCGGCCGGCGCCAGAACGCCTTCCTCCGCCGGTGGAGCCTCAAGCACCCCCTCGGCGGTCACAGCCTGCGATGCGACCGCCGCGCCCTCACCGGCGGCGGGGACCGCCTCGGCGTCTGCGAGGCCGGCGTCCGGAGGCGTCAGCACCCCCACGGAGGACTCGGGACCCGGAGACGCGCCTTCCCGAGGTTGGGGAGGAGCGGCGGGTGGCGTCTCCTCCGGTTCATCCCGGAACAGCTTCTGGATGAGGGACGCGGTATCCGGTTTCCCGTTCTGAGGTCGGTTGCGCTCGTCCGGCATACCTCTACTCCTGCGGCGCCTCGGTCGCTACCGCTTGAACACGGTGCTGAAGAGTTCGGCGAAGATATAGTCCCAACCGGAAAGGTAGAGCGCCGTCACCACCAGCACGAAGACCACGACCACGGTCGAGGCGATGACCGTCTGACGGTCCGGCCATGCGACCCGGCGCATTTCCGCCAGGACTTCCTTGAGAAATTCCTCGGTCGCGGTCCACAGGCGCGGCAGCCTCCGCACCTGCAGCCTGCCCGGCCGAGCCGCCGGCTTGTCTATGCCCTTCGGCCTGTCCCCGCTCGGGGAGGACAACCCGGAAGGCACCCGCGCCGGCTTGCCGACCGCAGACTCCGAAGCCCCGTCGGTGGGACGCGCCATGAACTTTCCCCCAAACAAAAAAAGACTCCCGTCCACTGTATGCGACCCCATTATACCAACGTGATCCCGGCTGTCAACGGCCCG
>DATHLI010000368.1:0-7944 GCA_035488355.1 bacterium
GCTGGCGGACGGGGTGGAGATGGTGATGCCGGGGGACAACGTGACGCTGGAGGCGGCGTTGATCACGCCGATCGCGCTGGAGGAAGGGCAGCGGTTCGCGGTGCGGGAAGGCGGCCGGACGGTGGGCGCGGGGGTCGTGGCCAAGATCGTGGAGTGACGCCGTCCGTCCTGGCGAACCACCGATCTGATCGTCCGTATAGGGACAGAGGCATGGGGGTAGGGAACGATGCCGCGTGACATCATTACGCTTGCGTGCAGCGAGTGCAAGAAGCGCAATTATACAACGACCAAGAGCAAGAAGAACACCCCCGATCGGGTGGAGCACTCGAAGTACTGCCGGTGGTGCCGGAAGCATACGATGCACCGAGAGACGCGTTAGGCAGACCACTTCGGTGAGCGGTGATGTTGAAGTTAGGTGTTGTTTGCAGGGGCGTAGCTCAGTTGGTAGAGCACCGGTCTCCAAAACCGGCGGCCGGGGGTTCAAGTCCCTCCGCCCCTGCCAGTTGACCCACCGCACGGTGTCAGCGCCCGCCCATCTCGCATAGCACGAATCTCCGAGGAGGTGTCAGATCATGCGGCAGTGGGTCCTCGTCCTTGCGGCGGCCGTCCTGGTCGTCCTGGGAGCGTGGGGGTTCAGCGCGGCAGCGCAACAAAAGCCTGCGCCGCCGACGTTCTCGGGTCAGTGGCTCGTGGAGTTTCCCAAGGACACTCCGAAGCGCTCCTACTCCTGCGCCGTCTACCAGTACGCCCGCGGGTACAAAGTCCGGCTGATCTGCACCCCCGTGAAGTAACCACGCCTCGCCGGCAGCGCCGGCCCGCATGCCTCCTCGGGGCTTCTCGACCCCCAGCGGGCACGGTCCGACAGGCGCGGTGCGCCCAGGTCATGGGACAGATTTCGTCCCCCCGAGCGGTACATTGATGAACGGGACAGCGCCGCCCGAGCTCATGATTTGCGGGAGTTTCCCGTCCCATTTTTGAATCGCTTCGAGCTGGAGAATCGCGGGATTCAGCTGTGCGCGCCGCAGGGCCAATGCCTGGGCTTCGCCTTCGGCCGCCGCGACTTTCTGCTTGGCTTCGTACTCCACCTGGAGCAGTCTGTTCTTTTCTCGCAACGCGTTTTGCTCGGCTGTCACCTTCGCTTCGATGGCCTGCGTAAACGACGGGGAGAACTCGAACTGCGTAATGCTGGTGGCTTCGACATGGAGGCCGAACGGTTCGACACGCTCGGCGAGAATGGTATCGGCCAGTTGTTTCACCGCGGCCCGCTGGGTGATCAATTGCTCCGCCGTGAACTTCGCGGTCGCCGCTTTCACCGTTTCCTGCACGTTCGGACGAAGGATCCGGTCCACGATCTCATCGCGAAAGTTCGAATAGACTTGGACCACGCGGCCTGGATCGACCTGAAAGTTCACCGTCACTCCGGTATGCACATCCTGGAGGTCCGCCGACGCGGATTCGATGGCCTGGGTTTGGTACGCCTGGATCTGCACGTTGACCTTCGCCACGTGTTGCACGAATGGCGTCACCACGTAGAGGCCGGGCTGCTTCACCTGTCCTGTCGGGGCGCCGAACTGGAGCACCACGCCCCGATAGCCCGCCGGCACCGTGCCGAACATTTCGAACAGAAAGACGAGCACAACACCGGCCGCAATCATCCAGCCAATCTGGCGAGTGGTCATCGCGTCCCCCCGGTCTCCCGCAGTTGACGTTGCCGTCTTCCACTGATGATTCACCGCGGTCCTGAAATCACACTTTAATTCTGCCTCAGCCCCGACGTGCTCTGGCCTCCGGGGACTCGTGTCCTGCATGATATGGCGAAACTTTGTTCGATATCCGGTTGGGGGACAGATTTATCCTAACTAACAATAACCCGCGCCGGAGGAAGCCGATACCATGAGTGCGTGCGTCAGTTCGATGGCCAGAGGGTACGGCGGTTGCGAATGTATCCGGGAAACGCCAGGTCGTTCCTGAGCTTCGCGCTCGCGCTGAGCCTTGTCTTGATCCCCACCCTGGGACACACGACACCAATGGAGTGGAGTCCTCCGGACAGCGTCTCTGGAGCGATCGATGCCGGCATGGGCCCCACCGATCCGCTTGGCGCCGGCGATGACGATGATCTTTCGCCGGGGGAGTATGACGCGAACCGGATCGTCACGGGCGCCGCCATCCTGTGCTTCATCTTCTGCCACGGGGGTGGGGCGCTGGTCGTCGCTGATCCCGATCTGCCGGGGACCCCGCTGAGCGACGCGCCCGAACCCGCCACGGCGGCTCTGCTGGCGACCGGGCTCGTGGGTGTGGGGTGGATCCGCCGCCGCAACCGGGCTTCCGGGTTCACCCGGCCCCCGTCCTAGCGCCCCGCCGCGGTCCGGCGCCCTGGCGCCGGCAGCGCCAGGGCGCCGGAGAGCAGCCTCCCGCCTCGCCGCGTCCTACTTGTACAGCAGAGGCGCGATCTGCTTGGAGTCGATGTTGGTCTTGTCGTACCAGAAGAATCCGGTATCGATGGTCTTCGCCAGCTTCTCGCCCTTGAGCGCCTTGACGGCCGCCTCCACACACTTGTAGCCGATCCCAACCGGGTTCTGCGTGATCGCTCCGGCCATAACGCCGTTCCGGACCGCGTCCAGCTGGGCCTGGCCCGAGTCATAGCCGACGACGACGATCTTGCCCTGCTTCTTCATCTCCGTCACACCGTTCAGCACGCCGATGGCCGAGCCCTCGTTGGCGCCGAAGAAGCCTTTGAGGTTCGGATGGGACTGCATGATGGCTTTGGCCAGATCGGTCGACTTGAGGTGGTCGCCGCCGCCGTACTGCACATCGACGATGGTGATCTTTGGGTGCTTGCGCTTGATCTGGTTCACAAACCCGTCGCGGCGATCGATCCCCGTGCGGCTGGTCTGGTCGTGCACGATGACGGCGATCTCGCCCTGATCCCCGATCAACGCGGCCAGCTTATCGGCGGCCAGCGCGGCCGCGGCGATGTTGTTCGTCGCGGCGGTGGTCACCGGGATGTCGCTGTCCACCCCCGAGTCGAACCCAATGACCGGAATGTGCTCCGTGCGGGCCCGCTCGAGCAGCGGGATCACCGCTTTACTGTCGAGGGCGGCCAGGCCGATCGCGCTGGGGTGCTTGTCGAGCGCGGCCTGCAGCATCTCGATCTGCTTGTCGACCATCGACTCCGACTCCGGGCCCTCGAACGTGACGGAGACGTTGTAATCTTTCGCCGCCTGCAGCGCGCCCTGCTTGACCGCCTGCCAGAACTGGTGCTGGAAGCCCTTGGAGATCAGAGGGATGTAGGGCCTGCCGGCCGGCTGGGCTGCGGGGATCTGGACGGCAGAGGCCGCCAGGACCCCGGCGAGCACGATGCCCATCACAGCGAACGCCATCTTTCCCGTCTTCATGTCTGCCTCCCCCTCCACGGTCGTCGTGGATCGGTAGAACGAACGGACGAACTCACGACACCTTCGCCGTCTTCGCGGTTCCCTGATCACCCCCCGTTCCAAGGGTTATCCCGCCTTACTGTTTGCGCCGCCGGAGCACGTCGGCGTACACCGCCACGATCACGATCCCGCCGGTGACCACCAATTGCCACTCCTGTGGAACCGAGAGGATGCGCAGGCCGTTGATCAGCACGCTCATGACGAAGGCGCCGATGATCGTGCCCAGGATGGTGCCTTCGCCGCCGCTGAGAGAGGTTCCGCCGATGACCACCGCGGCGATGGCGTCGAGCTCGTATCCGGCCCCCAACGCCGGCTGGGCGGAGTTCAGCCGGGAGCCCATGACGACGCCGGCCAGCCCGCTGAAGGCCCCGCACAGCGCGTAGACGGCCGCCTTCCAGACATCCACGTTGACGCCGGAGAGACGGGTCGCTTCCTCGTTGCTGCCGATGGCGAAGGCGTATCGGCCCAGGATGGTCTTCCCGAGAATCAGGCTGGCCACGATGGCCGCGCCGAAGAGGAAGAACACCGCGTTGGGCACGTCCAATCGCGGGATGAGGGCCCCCACCAGCGAATCCATGGTCAGCCCGCGCACGACCGGCGTCCCGGTGAAGTAGATGGGCTTGGAGCCGGAAATGACCAGGGACAACCCCCTCGCCGCCATCATCACGCCCAACGTGGCTACGAACGGCGGCACCTTCATCTTGGAGATCGTGACCCCGTTGATGAGGCCGGCGAGCATGCCGGTCGCCATCCCGCCCAGGATGCCCACGGGGATCGGCAGCCCCCAGTTGCTGATGAGCACCCCCATCATCACGGCCGACAGCGTCATCACCGTGCCGACCGAGAGATCGATGCCCGCGGTGATGATGACGAAGGTGGCCCCCAGGCCCAGGATCCCGTTGACGGTGGTGGCCAGCAGAATGCCCACCACGTTGTCGAACGTGAGAAAATAGGGCGACGCCAGGGAAAAGACGATCACCAGGCCGATGAGGCCGCCGAAGGCGAGGAATTTGCGCGCCGCGGCCGAGTGGAGGCGGGATTCCCTGCGGGCCGCCCCGGCGGCGACCTCCCCCAGCGACACCAGCTTCACGGCGCCATCTCGCCGGCGTGGAGCGATTGGGAGCCGCCGTTGCGCACGGTGGCGTACCGCATGATCGTTTCCTCGGTGGCCTGGGCGGCATCCAATTCCGCGGTGATCCGGCCTTCGCTCATGACGACGATGCGGTGGCTCAAGCGCAGGATCTCCGGCAGCTCCGAAGAGATCATGATGATCGATTTGCCCTGCCGGGTCAGCTCGTTCATCAGCCTGTAGATCTCGTTCTTGGCGCCGACATCGATCCCCCGTGTGGGCTCGTCGAAGATCAGGATCTCGGTGTCGGCCGCCAGCCACTTGCCGACGACCACCTTCTGCTGGTTCCCGCCCGAGAGATTCTTGACCTTCTGCTGCGGACCGGTGGTCTTGATGGCGAGCATGTCGATGAAGCGTGCCGCGGTGTCTCGCGTCGCCGCGCGCTTGACCCATCCCAGCAGCCCCAGGAACTTGTTGAGCGCGGAGAGCACCAGGTTGTTCTCCACGTCCATCCCCAGGGACAGTCCGTAGCGCTTGCGGTCTTCGGAGAGGTAGCCGAGGCCGATCCTCACGGCGTCCCGAGGGGTCTTCACGTGGACCCGTGTGCCCCGGATGAAGATGTCCCCGGAGTCCGGCGGGTCCGCGCCGAAGACGGCCCGCATCACCTCCGTGCGCCCGGCGCCCATCAGCCCCGCAACGCCGAGGATTTCGCCCCTTCGCAGCGTGAAGCTGACATCCTTGATCGCCTTTCCCCGCCGGAGATTCCTGACCTCGAGCACGACCTCCGGGGCCTCCCGTTCCAGGACCTGCGGCGAGGCCTGGAAGATCTCCCGGCCGACCATCATCCTGATCACCTGGTCGATGCTCGCCTCGCGCGTCGGAACGGTCTCGATGGTGCGGCCGTCGCGCATGACGGTGATCCGGTCGGAGATCTGCTTCAGCTCATGCAGGCGGTGGGAGATGTAGACGATCCCCACTCCCTTCTCGCCGAGCTGGCGGATGATGTGGAAGAGCTCCTCGATTTCCGCCTCGGCGAGCGCCGCCGTCGGCTCGTCCATGATCAGGACCTCGGAGTGGAAGGACAGCGCCCTGGTGATTTCGACCAGCTGCTGCGCGGCGACCGTCAGGCTGGAGACCTTGGTGCGGGGATCAAGCTTCAGGTGCAGCAGCGCCAGCAGCTGCTGCGTCCTTCTATTGATTTCCCTGTCGTTCACCAGGAGGTTGAACAGCCCGCCGCGTTCACGGCCGATGAAGACGTTCTGCGCCACGGTCAGATGGGGCATCAGGCTCAGATCCTGATGAATGATGCTGATGCCCAGCTGCTGCGCGGCCCGCGGGGTTGGGATGTCGACCTCTCGGCCCTTGTAGATCACCCGGCCGGCATCCTTCCGGTAGACGCCCGCCAGCACTTTCATCAGTGTGGACTTCCCGGCCCCGTTCTCTCCCACGAGGGCATGCACCTCGCCCGGCAGGATATCCAGACTGGCATCCTGGACGGCGAGCACGCCGGGGAATCTTTTGGAGACCCCCCTCAGGCTGACGATCGGCTCCGGAGCGGCGGAGCCGGTTCCCGACCCGCTCGGTCCGGCGGCCCCCTGATCCCTGCGCTCCCGGACGCCTCCGGTCACAGCCCTCTCTGGCGGGGTTGCTTGGCCCATTTCGCGGCGATCGCCTTGATGGCTTTCCGTTGTCGTTCCTCAAAGGTCTGCCGAGTCGCAGTGGCCGCCGATCCTTCGATCGTCCGCGGCGCCCGGGGGACCGGCTTTTTCTTGCGGGGCTTCGCCATCTCAAAAACCTCCTCCTTGGCCATTATAGCGGACGTGATCCCGGCGCTCGGCCTGGGCGCGCGAGGCGTGGCGGCGGTTGAAAGGCGGCGGCTCTCCCCGGAGGGCATGGAGAGGGGGTGGTGGAGGGGTATATATGTACGGAAGGTTGGCATGCTCCAGATCGATCGCCATCAACAAACTACAGGGGGGTGCTCGCTGATATGATGCGCATCACTGGCGCCACGCGGATAGCCGCCGCATTGCTCATCGGTTCTTCGGCCATCGTGCTGTCGTTCGCGGGGCCGGCCACGGCCCAGATCGTTCCTCCGGAGCGGAACGGCGTCGACTTCTCGGTGGCGGCCCTGTCGGGGGCCCCTGTCTGGTCGGTGGGTTTTTCCCATGACATTACCCCGGCGCTCGATATCGCGGCCTTCTACAGTTACCAGTCGGTGGGCGGCACCACCGCCGGGCTGCTGGATGTGGGGGTTCGGTACCACTTCCCGGTGATCCCTCCCGGCGCGGACGTCTGGCTGTCGGGCGGCCTGGCCAACTCCAGTTCGTTCAGCGGCTTCGGCAGCGCCACCGGGTTCTCCGTGGGGGCCGGAGCTTCCCTTCGGCTCACGCCCGCGCTCGCCGGCTACGCGTCCGGCAGCCTGATCGCGCTGAGCGGGACATCGAACGCGGTCATTGATGCGGGCCTGATGCTGCAGCTCGCGCCTCGAGTCTCCGGCCAGTTGGGGTATGTGACCTTCGCCGGCACCGGAGGGCCCTATCTGGGGATCAACCTCTCGCTCCCGTAAGGTCGCGGCCCGGGGCGTGGGTTCCGCGCACGCGCGCGGGTCTCGCGCCCCGGGTGCTGTGCGCGTGAGCCGCCAGACGGAGGATTTGCCGCCCGCGTCTCCGTAATCCCCCTACTGCGGTCAAGCGCTCCGCGGAACGTTGCCCTGAGCCTGGAGGAACCTCCGCTTCGTCCCTCGAGGGGAGTCGAGAGAAGGCATGCCGGATGCCGTTTGAAGGGGTGGATCCCTGGCGCTGGCAGTACTTCGAGGGGGTCGCCATCCCCGCGTCCGTGGTGGTCCCGGTCGACGATGCCACCGGATGGCGGTTGTTCCCCCGGTACCGGTACGTCTACGACAAACTCTTTATCTGCGAGAGTCAGGGGATCCCCTATGGTCCCCACGGCGTGATGCCCGACAGGTTTCCCGTATTCAGCAAGCCGGTGAGTAACTTCCACGGCATGGGGATCGGCGGCAGGATCATCCGCTCGGCCAAAGAGTACGACGCCGCCTTCACGCCCGGGCATATGTGGATGCAGCTGTTGACCGGGCAGCACGTCAGCACCGATGTCGCGCTCGAAGCGGGGAGCCCCCGGTGGTGGCGGCATACGACGGGGAAGGCGCTCCCTCGGGGGATGTTCGACTACTGGACCATCCACGCCCGTCCGCTCCTGCGCCTCCGGCGGTACGTGCATGGGTGGATCCGCCGGCACCTGCGAGGGTTTACCGGGATCGTGAATTTCGAAACGATCGGCGGAAAGATCATCGAGTGTCACCTGCGCATGTCCGAGCAGTGGGTCGACCTCAACGGTCCCGGCTGGCTCGAGAGCGTGGTCCGCCTGTACGCGCGCGGGCGCTGGCGGTTCGCGGACCGGCCGAGGACCGGATACAGCGTCGTC
>DATHLI010000369.1:0-1720 GCA_035488355.1 bacterium
AGACGTAGCGCACCAGCGACAGGTCGTGCGAGATGTACACCGTGGTGAGATGCCGCGCCCGGGCGATCGCCTTCATGAGGTTCAGCACCCCCGCCCGCACCGAGACGTCCAGCATGGACACGGGTTCGTCGGCGACGAGGAAGATCGGGTCGACCATCAGCGCGCGCGCCAGCCCGACGCGCTGCAATTGGCCCCCCGAGAGCTGGTGGGGGTACTTGTCGAGAAACGCGTCCGCCGGGCGGAGGTTCACCTGGGCGAGCGCCGTGATCACCCGGTCCAGCCGGTCCTCGCGCGTGCCGATGCCGTGGATGACGAGCGGCTCGGCCAGCGCCTGCTCCATGGTGAAGCGCGGGTTGATCGCCTCGTAGGGATTCTGGACCATCAACTGCGCCCGGCGGCGGAAGGCAAGAAGCGCGGGGCCGTCGAGCGTGCTCAGGTCCACCCCGTCGAAAAGGATGCGGCCCGCCGTGGGGGTGATCAGGCGCAGCAGCAGGCGGGCCAGGGTGGTCTTGCCGCATCCGCTCTCGCCGGCGATCCCAAGCGACGATCCCCGCGGGATGGCGAACGAGACCCCGTCGATGCCGCGGAGATACTCCCCCGGGGCCGCGCGGGCGAAGAGCCCCCGGCGGAGCGGGAAGTACTTCCGGACCGCCTCGGCCGCGACCAGCGGTCCGTTGGCGGCGGCCGCCTCAGCCGGTGCGCGGGTCATGGGACCGGGACGCGCCACCGCTCGGCCTCCTGTGACTGGATCCGGAGCGCCCCGGCCTCCTCGGCGCGGTGGCACGCCGCCCACCGGCCGGGTTCGAGCTCGCGCAGGGCCGGGCTGTCGACGAGGCACCGGTCGATCGCGAAGGGGCAGCGCGGGGCGAACCGGCAGCCCGGCGGCGGATGGAGCAGGTCCGGGGGGACGCCCTCGATGGGGATCAGGGTCTCCTGGGGCCGCAGGAGATTGGGGAACGAGTTCTCGAGGCCCATCGTGTACGGGTGGCGGGGCCGCGCGAAGACGTCCGGGGTGGGGCCGGCTTCGACGATGTGGCCCGCGTACATCACCGCCATCCGGTCGCAGGTCTGGGCGACGACGGAGATGTCGTGGGTGACGAGGATCACGCTCAGCGAGAGCTCCGCCGTGAGCGTGCGCAGCGTCTTCAGAATGCGGTGCTGCACCACGACGTCGAGCGCGGTCACGGGCTCGTCCGCCAGCAGCAGACGCGGCCGCAGCGCGAGGGCCAGGGCGATCGCGGCCCGCTGCTTCATGCCGCCCGAGAGCTCGTGCGGGTAGCTCGACAGCCGCCGCCGGTCCAGCCCGACGAGGTTGCAGAGGTCGAGCGACCGCCGGCGCGCGTCGATCCGGTTGAGGGCGCCGGTGACCATCAGCACCTCGGTGAACTGATCGCCGAGCCGGTACACCGGGTCGAGCGAGTCCATCGCCGCCTGGGGGACCATCGCGATCGATCGCCAGCGGTACCGGCGCATCTCGGCCTCCGGCAGCGCCGCCAGGTCGACGCCGTCGAAGACGATCTTGCCGCCGGCGATGCGCGCGTTCCTGGGCAGCACCCGGATGATCGCCCGGCCGAGCGTCGTCTTCCCGCAGCCGCTCTCGCCCACGAGGCCGAGGACCTCGCCTTCCCCCACCTCGAGCGTGACGCCATCCACGGCGCCGATCGTGCCCCGCGCCGTCCGGTACTCCACCCGCAGGTCCTCCAGCGCGAGGAGCGCCACT
>DATHLI010000370.1:0-1982 GCA_035488355.1 bacterium
TGCTCGAGTTCGCCGTCATCGGCGCCACGTATATGCGGGTCTTCGGCGGGATCGCAAATCCGACCGTGGCGCTCCTCAGCAACGGGCGCGAGGCCGGCAAGGGCAACCGCGTCGTCAAGGAGACGGCCGGGCTCCTCGCGCGCAGCGGCCTCCAATTCGTCGGGCTGGTCGAGGGGCACCACCTGATGAGCGGGGCGGCCAACGTCGTGGTGTGCGATGGGTTCGTGGGGAACGTCGCGCTGAAGACCGTGGAGGGCCTCGGCCGGGAACTCGCGGGGTGGCTGCGGCTCGAGCTGCGCGGGGAGCTGCCACTGGAGAGGATCGAGGGGCTCGCCGCCCGGCTGATCGAGATCACCAACCAGATCGACCTCCACGGCAGCCTGCCGCTCCTCGGGATCAACGGCAACGTCGTGATGGCCCACGGGGCCTCGGACCGCCACGCCGCCCGGGCGGCGATCGCGCAGGCCGTGCTCGCCGTCCGGGGCCGGTTCGTGGACAAGCTGCGCGCCGCGCTCGCCGAGGCCCGGGAGCGCCTGGCCCGGCCCGCGACACCGAATCCTGCGCCGCCGTAACCTTATGGCGCCCGCGGCGTGCCGCGGTACCCCACACAGTGAAAGAGGCGGAACGTCCGGCCGCCGCCGCCGGCGAAGGGCACGGTGTACGGCGCCTGCTCGAGGAGCCGCGCGCAGTCGCGCCGGAGCGCTCCGACGGCATCACGGGCATCCACCGCCGCGATGCCCTGCCAGCCGGCGAACCGATGCGGCGGCGCCCAAAAACTGAACGCGCTCCACCGGGCGGTGCTCGCGGGGACGCGGTCCGCGGCGTAATAGCCGAAGTAGGCCGCCTGATTGTAGCGCTGCCCCACCAGGAGCACGTGCCCCGGAGCGCCGAGCGCATCCGCCCGGCGGACCATCTCCGCGGTCACCTCGCGCCAGCCGTAGAGCTCATCCCATCTGAGGGCGGGCGGCAGCGCCGGGACGATCGCGACGAGCACCAGGACGGCCAGGGACAGCGCCAGCGTTGAGGCGAACGCCGCCCGGGCGAGCCGGGGGGGCCACAGCGCTCCGAGCGCCAGCGTGCCCGCGAGGTAGGCGGGCGCCGCCCAGTTGGGCCGGTCCACTCCGAGCAGGCCGGCCAGCGCGACGATCAGCAGCGTGGGGAATCCGGCGAGCGCGAGATACGCGAAGCGCTCGTCCCGCCGCCCCTGCCGCCAGGACCGCCAGAGGGCCCAGAGCATCGCCGGAAACAGGAGCGGTCCCCCGTAGGCCAGCTGCACCGCGGTGTTGGCCAGGAGTCCCCATCCCATCGGGTTGCCGCCCGGCGGCCCCTGGGCTCCGCCGGCGTGCAGCCAGAAGGCGAGCGAAGCCCACCCGTGCCGCGCATTCCACACCAGGATCGGCGTGGCGAGGACGGCCGCCACCGCGCCGGCGGTGTACGGCCCGGGCGTGCGCCACCACCGGCGGTACGGCGGCCAGGAGAGGACGCCGAGCGCCGCCGCGAGCAGGACGATCATCGGATACTTGCTGAGCACCCCGAGCCCGAGCGCAGCGCCGCAGAGCCACCACATGCGCGGGCTCCCATGGACCGCGCGCCAGAACGCCCACATGGCGAGGGCCCACCACGCGTAGAGGAGCGGATCGGGGATCGCGTCGACCGCCTGCAGGGCGAAGATCGGCACCGCGAGGTGCAGCGCGGCGGCGCGCCGGCCGGCCTGCCGGTCGAACAGATCGCGGCCGAGCAGGTAGACGAGGGCGGTCGTTGCGAGGGTCGCCACCATCGCCGGCAGGCGGAGCAGCCACTCGGTCCGGCCGGCCGCGGTGGTCAGCGCGTCCAGCCACGCCACGAGCGGCGGGTGATCGAGGTACGAGAGGGTGAGGTGCCGCGACCAGATCCAGTAGTAGGCTTCGTCGTCGATGACCGGGGTGCGCGCGGCGACCACCACCCGCGCCAGCGCGAGGAGCCCGATCCCCAGGACGAGCCAG
>DATHLI010000371.1:0-2023 GCA_035488355.1 bacterium
GCCGGCGGCCACCGGGATGCTGGCGCCGATGTGGTCGATGTGGAGGAGGATGCGGGGTCCGAGGCCGCCGATGTGCAGGTTCCCTTCCCGTCCCCGGGTCGGCGACCCGGTGCGCCCCAGGAAGTTCGCGAAGTAGTACCCAATCGGCATGCCCAGCACCAGCCGGGCGCCGAGATCGCGGTGGAGCGTGGACGCCACGTCCTGCGGACCCAGGGCAAAGGCGGCCCCGACCGCAATCGCCTCGTGCCCGTACCCCGTGAAGCAGGCCCCCACCACCGCGCCCTGCTGGTACAGTTTCACGATGCGGTCTTCAGCCAGGCGCTGGAGGAGCATATATCGATACAGGGCGCGCAGGTCGTCGGCCGTCAGGCTGGCAGAGACCGCGGCAGTCGAAGCGGCTGTGCCCTTACGCCTCTCTTTCATACCCTCTCCGCGGGGCGCCTACCAGCCTCCATACGCGACCCAGCCGCCGTCGACGGTCACGCACGACCCGGTGATGTAGGCGGCGTCATCGGTGGCGAGGAAGGTCGCGACCTTGGCGACCTCTTCGGCGGTCCCGAACCGTCCGGCCGGGGTCCGCCGCTCGATGTCGGCGTTGGAATAGTCTCCGGAGACCTGGTCCCGCTCGTCCATCGGCGTCTTGATGTAGGCGGGATCGATGCTGACCACGCGGATGCCGTGGCGCGCCCATTCCGCGGCGAGGACTTTCGTGAGGCCGATTAGCCCGTGCTTGCTGGCGCAGTACGCCGCGCGCTTCGGCAGGCCCACTTCCCCAAGGATCGACGAGATGTTGAGGATGACGCCTCGGCGCTGAGGGATCATCACCCGCGCCGCGGCCTGCGCGCAGAGGAAGGCCCCGGTGAGGTTGGTGTCGATGGTCAGACGCCACCCGTCCTCCGGCAGGGATTCGGACGGGCCGATCATGGACGTGCCGGCGTTGTTCACGAGGACGTCCAGACGGTTCCATTTCCGCCGGGCCGCCGCCGCCAGGTGCTCCCCGGTCGACGCGTCGCGCACATCGCCCGCGACGGCGATGGCCTCATGCCCCTCCCCGCGCAGCGCGCGGGCCACGCGTTCCCCACGCTCCTCGGAGCGCGAGTTGATCACGAGGCGCGCGCCCTCCCGCGCGTACGCCCAGGCGATCGCCTCCCCGATGCCCATGCTGGATCCCGTGATCGCCGCCACCTGGCCGCCGAGCCGCATGTCTCTCCCTCCTTCACAACCGCTACATCCGTGCCTCGCCGCGCGCCGCCAGGGCCTTGGCCTTCCGGACGGCGTCGATGCGCCGTTCCGCCAGCAGATCGGCCGCCCGGTACGTGGGGATCCCTTCTTCCCGGGAGATGCGAATGAGCGAGGACATCGTCTCCAGGATCCGCGAGACATTGGTCATGGCGCGCTCCCGGTTGAACCCGCCGGGGTTGAGACGGTCCGTGTCGAAGATCGTTCCCCCGGCGTTGACGATGTAGTCCGGAGCGTACAGGATGCCCCGGGCATGGATGTCCTGGCCGTCCCGCTCCTCCCGGAGCTGATTGTTCGCGGAGCCGCAGATGATCTTGACCCTGAACCGCGGGAGCGTCTCGGCGTTGATGATGCCGCCCAGCGCGCAGGGACAGAAGATGTCGGCCGGCAGGGCGGCGATCTCATCTGGAGGCGCGGCGGTGACGGAATATCCGCTCGTGATCGCCTCGACCTTTTCGCCGTCGATGTCGCTCACCACGACGCGGGCGCCGGCCCTGACGAGCAGGGGGACCACCTCCGACCCGACGGCTCCCAGCCCCTGGACGGTGACGGTGCGCCCCTCGAGGGACTCCGACTCGTAGACCGCCCGGGCGCACGCTTTCATGCCCTGCACGACGCCAAACGCGGTGGCCCCGCCGATGGGCCCCGCGCCTCCCCAGGAGGCCGGCAGGGTGACGACGTACGGCGTCTCCATCCGCATGTACTCCATCTCGCGCAGGGTGGTCCCGACGTCCTCGCCGGTGATGTAGATCCCGCCGAGCCGGTTGATGAACCGCCCCAGGGC
>DATHLI010000372.1:0-17943 GCA_035488355.1 bacterium
GTGACCCGCCAGGTCGCGCTCGGCACGCACCCGGGCGCCAACCACCTGCTGGAGATCGAATGGGCGGAGCGCGTCCAGGCCCTGGTCCCCGGCGTGGAGATGGTGCGCTTCACCAGTTCCGGCACGGAGGCCACGCTGCTCGCGCTCCGGCTCGCCCGCGCGGCGACGGGCCGGCGGAAGGTGGTGAAGTTCCAGGGGCACTTCCACGGGTGGCACGACGCCGTCAGCCCGGGACAGGCGCCCCCCTACACCGACGTCCCGCCCGGCGTCACCGCAGCCACCGCCGGCGAGACCGTGGTCCTCCCCGTCGACCTCGACGTCGTCGGTTCCGCCCTGGCGCGAGATCCGGAGATCGCCGCCGTGATCGTGGAGCCGAGCGGCGCGTCCGCCGGGGCGGTCCCGCTTCCCGCCGGGTTCTTGCAGAACCTGCGGGCGCTCACGTCGTCCCGGGGGATCTGCCTGATCATGGACGAGGTGATCACCGGTTTTCGGTGGTCGCCGGGCGGCGCGCAGCAGGCATACGGCGTCCGCGCGGATCTCGTGACGATGGCCAAGATCCTCGCGGGAGGACTGCCGGGGGGCGCCGTGGCCGGGCGCCGGGATCTCCTCGAGCCGATCGGGGTCGCTTCCGCCGGCGGGCGGAGGATCCGTCATCCCGGCACCTTCAACGCCAACCCGCTCTCAGCCGCCGCCGGGATCTCCTGCCTCGATGTCATCCGGGACGGCAAGGTTCATGAGCAGATCAACGCGATGACCAGGTCCCTCCTCACGGACATGAACGCCCGGTTTGCCCGGCGCGGGGTGCGCGGCGTCGCGTACGGCGAGGCGTCGCGGTTCAACCTGGCGTTTGATCAACGGCTGACGCCCGGAGACCCGCAGTCCCTCCGGAATGTTCCCGCGGATGCGCTCAAGGAGCAGCGGCCGACGCCGGTGGCGGCGAGCCTGGCCCTGGCGCTGCTGCTGCGCGGCGTCCATCTGATGGCGATGGGAGGATTCGTGAGCACCGCCCACACCCGGGAGGACATCGCAGGGACGGTGGACGCGCTGGACGAGGCGCTCGGGGAGATCCAGACGCTGGCGCCCCGGTAGAGCCGCGGCTCTCCCGATTCCGGCTCACGCCGGACGGCAGGGACGCGCGCGGATCAGCACGGCATGTGGAACCAGGAGAGCCGGGTCCAGCGCAGGTAGCGGTCCGACAGCAGCTCGAGCACTTTCCGCGCCATCGGAAACTCGTCCGCCAGCGCGGTGAGGACCCGCCGGTTGGGCCGTCCCTCGGGTCCGGCGGCGAGCCGGTAGAACCGGCGGCCGTGCTCCTCATAGGTCTCCGCCGTGAGCGGAATGGCCCGCCACCGCTCCCGCGGGGCCCTCCCGCGGCGGGGCCGCAGATAGTCGGGGAAGATCCCGCTGGTAAAGAGCGCGATATCGGCGATCCGCTGGAAGATCGGCGGGGTCTCGCGCTCGCCCACGAGCCCCGCCAGCTCGATCATGTCCTCCAGGTTCAGCGTGCTGAAGCGCCTCCGCCGGTAGTGCTCCCCTTCCTTCGTGAACATCGTCACGGTCTCCGTGCGGATGAATGACGTGAGCATCCCCACCAGATACCCCCAGATCGCCGGCTCGGCCACGAACCGGTGGACCCGCGGCGCGTCGAAGACCGCCACGGTCTCGGGCGTCCGCTCCAGCGTGTACGGGCGGGCGTTCAGGTCGCGGATCACGCGGCGCAGGAGGACGCTGAACACGAGCGCGGGAGAGACGCGCAGCATCACCCGCGTGTCCCCCAGCAGGCTGCGGACCAGCCGGTCGTCTTCGAGCATGACGTCCAGGAGATCTTCGCGCGCGCGGAGGTGATCGAGCCCCTGCCCCGCGCCCCAGCGCTCGTCGCCAACGGTGTCCACCACGAACCGGAGGTCCTCGTCCGTCAGGACCGGCACATTATCCATCGTCTGCGCGCACCTCGCTAAGGACCGCGGCGGCGAATCCCACCATCCCGCCCGCGGGATCCTCTCCTTGATTGTATGCCAAAAGATGGCCACGGGTAGGCGCCAGCAGCCGCAGCACCGTGTAGATCGCCGAGAGCCCGCAGACGCGCCGGCGATTGCCGTCGGCCATCACCGTCCGCCAGAACCCCTCGGCGTCGCCCGCGACGACCTGGTCGAGCGCGGCGAGGTCATCCGCGCGGGCCGCGGCCGCCAGCGTGGGCCCGACCGCCTCGGCGTCGCCGAAGCGAGGCCCGACGTGGCTGAGATCGACCCCTCCGACGACCATCACCGGGCGCCCCGCCTCCGCGATCGCCTCGCGCAGGGCGGCGATGAACGATTCGACCTCCCCCAACTGCGACGGGCTCGCCCGCCCGCACCACGGCTCGAAACTCGAGCACAGGACCGGGAGGATGGTCAGCGGCCGGCCCCCGGCGAGGTGGTCGAGAAACAGGACCTGGAACTCGATGGAGTGCTCGGTCCGGTGTACCGCCTCGTGGGCCATCGCGTCGAACGGGTACCGGGACGCCACCGCGTCCAGCAGGGGGCGGTCGACCTCGATGACGCGCCCGGGGGTCGCGTAGCCTTTCGTCGTAAGCACATAGGGCGCGGGCGGCCCCGCGTGCGCCACGCCCACGACCACCACGCAGGTCCCGGCGGGGATCTCGCCGACCGCCCCATAGGCCAGGCCGTACGTGGGCCCGCCCCGGAGGAAATCGATGTGCGGAGCGAGGAGGCCCCGGGGGCGCCGGCCGTTACCTTGGCTCCACTCCTCGCTTCGATTGGCCTTCCCTCCATCTCGAGCCGGACGTCCATCCTCGGCGGCGGTCAAGAACCCTTGGAGCGCGGCGGCAAGGCCGGCCGGATCGGCCGGATACGAGACGCCCGCGTGGGCCGGCGATCGGTGCGGCGCCGCCCGATACGCCTGCTCGACGTCCCGCCGGCGCTGCGCCAGCCGGGGGGTCTCGAGGAGATGGTGCGCGTCCAGATCCTGGATGATGCGGTCGAGATCCTCCCTGGACAGGATCGTCCCGCCGGTCAGCCGCGCATACTCTCCCTGAACATCGATGATCTCGCGGCGCCCATCCAGCAGCAGCGCAACGAAGAACACCGGCAGCGGCAGGAGCACAGGCGATTCGAGGAGGCCTTCGTAGTCACGAGCGTAGACCGCCCGCCGCCCCTGCCACTCGCCCGCAACAAGGTCCAGTGGTCGCAGCTTAGGAACCGGCATCGACGACGCGGGAACCACCGCCGGCACGATTATATCAGGCGCCGCCGCATGAAAGGAAGCGAGATGGCCCGCGCCGTATAGCCGGGGTATGGGAGTGCCGCTCGCCAATCGCGTCGCCCTCGTCACCGGAGGAGGCACGGGCATTGGGCGCGCCATTGCGCTCGGCCTTGCCGAGAGCGGAGCGGATGTCGCGATCAACTACAGCCGCTCGCGGGAGGACGCCGAGGCGACCGCGGGGGCGGTGCGCGAGCTCGGCCGCCGGGCACTCGCGATCAAAGCCGACGTGTCGCAGGATCGGGACGTCCGCGAGATGGTCCGCCGGGTGGCCGGGGACTGGGGACGCCTGGACGTCCTGGTCAACAACGCCGGCACCACCAAGTTCGTGGACCACAAGCATCTCGATGGTCTGGACGAGGAGGTCTGGGACCGCATCCTGGCGGTCAACGTGAAGGGGACGTTTTTCTGCTGCCGGGCCGCAGCCCACGTCATGACCGAGGGCCGGATCATCAACATCGGATCGGTCGCCGGCGTGCGCGGCCACGGGAGTTCCATCGCATACGCCGCGAGCAAGGGCGCGGTCCACACGATGACCCTCTCGCTCGCCCGGGCGCTGGCGCCGAAGATCACGGTGAACGCGATCGCCCCAGGGCTCATCGAAACCCGCTGGCACCTGGGGCGGGAAGGGGAAAACGCGCGGATCGCGGAGAGGCTGCCCGCAAAACGCATCGGCCACCCAGAAGACATCGCCCACATCGCCGTAGCCATCGCCACCTCCACCACCTTCCTCACCGGTCAAATCATCGCCGTCGACGGCGGGGGTCTTCTCTAAGAGCTGACTCGGGAAGAGCTGACTCGGGCACCACGGACCAAGCTCGACGCACCGGATAGGAAGGGCGAATGATCCGACCGAGGGGCGAACGTGTGTTTGCATCCCGGAAGATCTTGTGTTATAATCCGGGCGCTGTGACGCGGGCAAACAGGCGGGAGTCGGGGGGGCTGCGGCGTGGGTAAGGGACTGACCAAGCGCCAGCGCGAGATTCTGAATTACGTCCTCAACAACATGCAGCAGCGAGGATATCCGCCGTCGGTCCGCGAGATCGGGGCGGCGCTCGGGCTGACGAGCAGTTCGACGGTGCACAGCCACCTTACCGCCTTGGAAAAGAAGGGATTCATCCACCGCGATCCCAGCAAGCCCCGCGCCATCGAGATCCTCAAGGATGGAGCCAGCCAGCCCCCCAAGCGGGTCGTCAACGTGCCCGTCCTGGGCCGCATCGCCGCCGGACACCCGTTGCTCGCCGAAGAGAACATCGAAGACATCTTTCCTCTCCCGCGGGACCTCGTCCGCGAGGACGCGTCCTTTATCCTCCGGGTCCGCGGGGAGAGCATGATCGAGGCCGGGATCCTCGACGGCGATTTCATCGTCGTGCGCCAGCAATCCACGGCCAACAACGGCGAGATCGTCGCCGCCCTGCTCGGGGACGAGGCGACGGTGAAGCGGTTCTACCGCGAGCGCGACCACATCCGCCTGCAACCTGAAAACCGGACCATGACGCCGATTCTGACCCGGGACGCCACCGTCCTCGGGAAAGTGGTGGCCCTGATCCGGCGGTTCCCCTAAGGGGCGATCCCGGCCCGCGGCGCCGAGCAGAACACGCGCTACCCGTTGCGGCGCTTGGCCCCGGAACGGACCTGGGCCAGACGGCGCAGCGGCGCCCCGGTCAGGCGCGCGAGCACCCACTCCCGGCGCATGATCGTCCCAAGCCGCTTGTAGAAGCGAATCGCGGGCGCGTTCCAGACGAGCACGGTCCACTCCATGCGGGCGCAGCCCCGTCGCACGGCGATGCGCGCGAGCTCGGCCAGCAGCGCTCCACCCGCTCCCCTCCCCCGGTATCGAGGCCGCACGAACACATCCTCGACGTAGAGCGTCGGACGCGCTTCAAACGTGGAATAGGTAAAGAAGTACACGGCGACTCCCACCGGCCGCGGGCCGAGCCGGCAGATCAGGGTCCGGAAGTAGCGGCGCGCCCCGAAGCCGTCGCGGCGGACGCGCTCGACGCTGGACCGGAACCTGCCGAGAAGCCGCTCGTACCCGGCCAGGCCCTTCAGCATGGCGTAGATCGTCCGGCTATCTCGCACGGTGCCTGCCCGGATGGTCAACGGCGGGGCCGGGGGGCGCCTCGGAGAGCGCCCCGGTCGAGTGGAACGGCGCCGGAGGGAACCCATGTCCTCCTCGAGATAGACCGCGCCCGGCCGGCAATCCTTCTGGGGCCAAGGACCGGTCCCAACCGCCGAATGGAGGGAGGATATGTGTCAAAAGGAGAGGGGAGTTTAGCCCTTCAGGTCATTTCTCCAACGCAGCCCGGGGGCATACAATTTCTGTCAGAATGACCGAACCCGCCTTCATTCCGTTCAGCCGGCCCTCGATTGGCGAGGAGGAGATCAACGAAGTCGTCGCCACGCTGCGCTCGGGGTGGCTCACCAGCGGGCCGCGGACCGCCCAGTTTGAGCATGACTTCCGAGCCTACGTCGGCGCGGAGGCCGCGCTCGCCGTAAACTCGTGCACCGCCGGATTGCATCTGGCCCTGGCCGCCCTGAACATCCGGCCGGGCGATGAAGTGATCACGACCCCCCTCACCTTTTGCGCGACCGTGAATGTCATCCTGCATGTCGGCGCCACACCCGTCCTGGCCGACGTGGGCGCCGACGGCAACATCGACCCCGGATCGTGCGCCGCGCGGGTCACCGACCGCACCCGCGCCCTGATCCCGGTGCACCTCGGGGGATTGCCGTGTGAAATGGATGCGCTCTGGTCGCTGGCGCGGCGGCATCGCCTGTCGGTCATCGAAGATGCCGCGCACGCCGCCGGCGCGCACTACCGCGGGCGGCCGATCGGCGCGGGCTCGGCGACCGCCCGCAGCGACGCCGTGGCATTCAGCTTCTACGCGACCAAGAACCTGACCACCGGCGAGGGTGGGATGATCACGACCCACGATACGTCCCTCGCGGATCGTATGCGCGTCTTCTGCCTGCACGGCATCAGCAAGGACGCGTGGAACCGGTACACCGACCAGGGGGACTGGTACTACCAGGTCCTGGGGGCCGGGTTCAAGTACAACCTCAGCGACATCCAGGCGGCCATCGGCCTGCAGCAGCTGCGCAAGCTGGAGCGGTTCATCGAGATCCGGGCGCGGTATGCCCAACTGTACCACCGCGCGTTCGCCGACGTCGCGGAGGTGGAGTGCGCGCCTGACCGCGCGTCCTGCCGGCACGCCTGGCACCTCTACATGCTGCGGCTGAACCTGGAACGGCTGGAGATCGACCGCGCGGAATTCATCCGCGCCCTCCGGCGGAAGCACATCGGTGCCAGCGTGCACTTCATCCCCGTCTCGCTCCACCCGTTCTTTGCGCGGTATGCGGGTCGCCCCGAGAACCACTGTCCGGGCGCCCTGGCCCTCTACCCGCGGTTGGTGTCCCTGCCGCTGTATCCGGCGATGACCGAAGACCAGGTGGAGTACGTGGCCGCCTCCGTTAAGGAGATCGTCCGGGGCGCGAGAAAAACCAAGGCGGTCTCGATCGCCGCCGGACGTCCCGCCGGAGGCCTTCCATGAAATCCCTGCTCTTCGGCCGGGGGAGCGTCTTCATCGGTCTGTGGGACGTGGTCACGATCGCCCTCTCGTTGTGGATCGCCTATCTGCTCCGTTTCGACTCTCTGGCCCCTCCGCAGACGGTCGCACGCTTTTGGGTGGCGCTGGGGATCGCCCTCCCGGTGAAACTGGGCGTCTTCTATCTCACGGGACTCCACCGGCGGTGGTGGCGGTCTGTCGATGTGGTCGACCTCTATCAGGTCTTCGTGGGCAACACGGCGGCCTCGCTCGGGTTCGCCTTGGGCGCCTCGGCGCTGTTGGGCCCCGGCCTCCCCCGGTCCGTCTACGGCATCGACTTCCTGGTCTGCGTCCTGCTGACGACCGGGACCCGGTTTGCCGGCCGGCTGTACAACGAGACCGTCCTGCGCTCCCGGGCCCGCGCGGGCGGACGGGGCATCCTGGTCTACGGCGCAGGGGTGGCCGGCACGCTGCTGGTCCGGGAGATTCAATCGAGCCTGCGGCTGAACTACCGGATCATCGGCTTTCTCGACGATGATCCCAACATGCGGAACACCGTCCTGCTGGGCGTGCCGGTGCTCGGGACCGGCCGGGATGCGGCGCGCATCGTGGACCGATACAAGAACCGCGACCCCCGGGTCGAGGAGATCGTCATCGCGATGCCGTCGGTCGTGGGGCGCCGGAGCCAGATGGAGGCGGTCCTGGCCAACTGCCGGGCCGCCGGCGTGCCCTGCAAGACCGTTCCCAGCCACGAGGAGCTCCTCAGCGGAAAGGTGCGCATCGGGGAGATTCGAGATCCGTCCACCGCCGATCTGCTGGGGCGGGAGCCGGTCCGGCTGGACGAAACCCGCCTCCGGCCGGGCATCGCCGGACGGACGGTGCTCGTGACGGGGGCCGCCGGGTCGATCGGATCGGAGTTGTGCCTCCAGGTGTCAGACCTCGGCCCCCGCAGGCTCGTGGCCGTTGACCAGTCGGAGAGCGGGCTCTTTACGATCGAGCGCGAGGTCCGTGGAAAATTCCCTTCGCTGGAGATGGCTGCGGAGATCGGCGACATCCGCGATGCGCGCCGGATCGACGACGTCATCCGCCGCCATGCGGTTGACGTGGTGTTTCACGCGGCGGCGTACAAGCACGTGCCGCTGATGGAGACCAACCTCCTCGAGGCGGTGAAGACCAATGTCCTGGGAACCTGGAACGTCGTGCAGGCGGCATCCCGGCACCGCGTGTCCGACTTCCTCATGATTTCCACCGACAAAGCCGTCAACCCCACGAGCGTGATGGGCGCGACCAAGCGGGTCGCCGAGTTGCTCGTCTCAGGGATGCCCGGGCCCGAGGCGGGCGGCAGCACCAAGTTCGTGTCCGTGCGATTCGGCAACGTGCTGGGAAGCAGCGGCAGCGTGGTCCCCATTTTCCGGGAGCAGATCGCCGGCGGCGGGCCCGTGACGGTCACGCACCCGGAGGCCCGCCGGTATTTCATGACGGTGGGGGAAGCGGTCCAGCTGGTCATCGAGGCGTCGATGATGGGCAAGGGGTCGGAGATCTTCGTCCTGGACATGGGCGAGCCGATCCGCATTATGGATCTGGCGCGGAACTTAATCCGGCTCTCGGGGCTCGTGCCGGACGAAGACATCGAGATTCGGGTGGTCGGGCTGCGACCCGGGGAACGGCTCGCCGAGGAGTTGATCACCGCCGGCGAGCACATCCTGCCCACCTATCACGACAAGATCAAGATCTTCCAGGGCCCCCGCGTCCAGTCCGATACGCTCGACGCGTGGGTGGCCGAGCTGAGACCGTTGGTGCAGGCCGGCCATGAGGTAACCCTGGTCGCACACCTGAAACGGCTCGTCCCCGAGTACCGGTCCTCGGCGGCCTGGGCGCCTCCGCCCGCCGAGGACCGCGAACCCGCGCCGGCCTCATTGCGGCCGGCCCAGCAGCACTAGACGTTCCCAGGCTCGCGCATGTACGGCCGGAGCCGTTCCAGGCTCCTCGGCGGGACCTCCGCTTCCACCAGCGTCCCATCGTCCCGGTCTTCTCGGCGGAGCACCCGCCCCTCGGCATAGATCTTCGCCAAAACCCCGGCCTCGGTGTACGGGATCACCAGGGTGACCCGCCGGATCGGGTCCGGCAGGCGCTGCGCGATGGTGCGCAGCAGGTTCACGAGCCCCAGCCGCCGCAGGGCGGAGATGGGGATCGCGCCGGGGACCTCCGCTTCTATGTCGCGCAGCGCCTCCCGGGTGATCCGGTCGATCTTGTTGATGGCATTGATCCGGAGGGTCTCGGCCGCCCCCAGTTCGTGGAGCACATCTTCCACGGCCGCCATCTGCTCGGACCAGCGTGGATGGCTGCCGTCGATCACGTGGACGAGGAGGTCGGCTTCCACCACCTCCTCGAGCGTGGCCCGGAAGGCCGCCACGAGGTCATGCGGCAGCTTTTGGATGAATCCCACGGTGTCCACGAACAGCACCGGGCGGCGGTTGGGCAGCACAGCCTTCCGCACGGTTGGGTCCAGGGTGGCGAACAGCTTGTCCGCGGTCATGACGTCCGCCCGGGTCAGGGTGTTGAGCAGCGAGGACTTCCCCGCGTTGGTATACCCGATCAGCGCCACCACCGGGAGCGCCGCCTCGGTCCGCACCTGACGCTGCAGCCGCCGGTGCTGGCGCATCGACTCGATCTGCCGCTCGAGGCCGGTGATGCGGGACCGGATCCGCCGCCGGTCGACCTCGAGCTTGGTTTCGCCGGGCCCCCGGGTGCCGATGCCGCCGCCCAGCCGCGACAGGACCCCGCCCCGGCCCGCCAGCCGGGGAAGGAGGTACGTCATCTGGGCGAGTTCGACCTGGAGGCGTCCTTCGCTGGTTCGCGCCCGCTGCGCGAAGATGTCCAGGACGAGCGCGGTGCGGTCGAGGACCTTGGTGCGCAGCTGGCGTTCGAGGTTCCGCTGCTGAGCGGGGGACAACTCGCCGTCGACGATCACGAGGTCCGCCCCCGTCTCGCGGGCGCGCGCCAGGACTTCCTCGACCTTGCCGCGTCCGACGAACGTCGCCGGATTGGCCCGGGCGCGCCGCTGCGCGACGATCCCGACCACGGATGCGCCGGCCGTCTGGGCCAGCCGGGTCAGTTCCTCGAGGGTACCGCCGCCGTCGGCGTCGGCGGACAGCCCGACCAGCACCGCCCGCTCCGGCCCCCCGTCGGTCGCCTGAGGGAGCGCATCGCCCTCCACACGCTCCTGCCGTATGCGATCAAGCCCCCGGCGAAGCTTGTGGCCCTGGGGTCCTCCCGTGGTGCGGATCGTCGGTCTCCCCTACCGGCCGCCGGGTCGAGCCGCGGCGCCCACCCGGTCGCCGATGCGGCGGATCGCCTCGGCAAACCGATCGTCGGGGGCGGTGAGCGAGATGCGGATATGACCGCTCCCGCGCTGTCCGTATCCGATCCCCGGCGCGACCACCACCCCGGCGGCCTCGAGGAGGTGCGCGGCAAACGAGACCGAGTCGTATCCCCCGGGCACGGGGATCCAGAGGTAGAAGGTCGCCCGCGGCATCGGCGCATCCAGCCCGGCGGCGCGGAGGCCGCGCACGACGGCATTCCGGCGCGCTTCCCAGACCGCCACCCGCTCGCGCACCGCCTGCTGAGGACCCGTCAACGCGGCGACGCCCGCGGCCTGGATCGCGGTAAACTGTCCGCTGTCGATGTTGGTCTTCAACGTCCCCAGGGCCCCGACGGCCTCCGGGTTTCCGACCGCGAACCCGAGCCGCCACCCGGTCATGCAGTAGGTCTTGCTGAGGGAGTGGAGCTCGATCCCGACCTCTTTGGCTCCCCGCGCCTCGAGGAAACTGGGCGGCCGGAACCCGTCGTAGGCGATCTCCGAGTAGGTGTTGTCGTGGACGACCAGGATCCCGTGCCGGCGCGCAAAATCCGCAACGTCGTTGAAGAAGGCGAGATCGGCAACGGCGGCCGTCGGATTGTTCGGGTAGTTGAGGAAAAACACCTTGGCCCGGCGGGCGATCTCCTCTGGAATCGCCCCCAGGTCGGGCCGCCACCCATCCTCGGGGCGCAGCGGCACCGGGTACGGTGTCCCTTCCGCCATGAGCGTGGCGGTCCGATACACGGGATACCCGGGATCGCTGACGAGCACCACATCGCCGGGATCCACAAACACCCAGGGGATGTGCGCGAGCCCCTCTTTCGAGCCGATCAGCGCCAGGACCTCGCGGTCGGGGTCGAGGGAAACGCCGAAGCGTCTCGCGTACCATCCCGCCACGGCCTGCCGGAACTCCGCCGTGCCCTCGTAGGGCGGGTAGACATGGGTCGCGGGGTTCCGCGCCGCCTCGGTCAGCGCCGCGATGATATGCGGCGGGGTCGGGAGGTCCGGATCTCCGATCGCGATGTTGATGACATCGACGCCCTTCGCGCGGAGCGCCGCCCGTTTTCGGTCGAGGTCGGCAAACAGATACGGCGGGATGCTGCGCATCCGGCGAGCGATCTCCATCAGGTCCTCCCCTGCTTCGGCATCACACCGTGATCATAGCACGGATTCGACCGGCGACCACCTCTGGGGGATCGTCGCCCACATCCAGCCAGCGGTAGCGGGGATCCCCGCGAAACCAGGTCAACTGCCGTTTGGCGTACCGCCGCGTGTTGCGCTGGAAGGCCGCCCGGGCCTCTTCGAGGGAGACGCTGCCCTCCAGGTACGGCACCATCTCTTTGTACCCCAGCGCCTGCAGCGCGGGGAGCGTCTTCGCATACCCCGCCGCGAGCAGGGCGCGCACCTCCTCCACCAGCCCGCCGGCAAGTTGCTGATCGATCCGGCGGTGGATGCGCTCATAGAGGCGCGCGCGATCCGCCACGAGCGCGATCATCACGACCGGCCCCGGGGCGGGGTGCGCGACCTGAACGCGGGGAGCCGTCTGGGCCGGAGGGCGTTCGTCTCCTGCCCCGGTGGCCGGCCGCCGGAGCGCCGAGATCGGCGCTCCGGTCTTACCTTTGCTCCAACCTCTGCATGCCGGTTGCTCCACGCCGGTATGGAGCCCCCGCAGGGGGCACTCCTCGCTTACCTTGGTACTACTCCACGCTTCGATCGGCTTTCGATCGGCTTTCGCCTGCACCTCGAGCGCTCGAATGACCCGCCGCACGTTGTGGGGATGGATGCGCCTCGCCGCTTCGGGGTCGATCTGAAGGAGGCGCCTGTGGAGGGTCCCCGAGCCGCCTGCGCGCTCTTCCGCCTCCAGCGCTGCGCGCAGGCGCCAATCGGGCGGGGCCGCCGGGATCTGGAACCCATCGACGACCGCGCGAATGTACAACCCCGTCCCACCGACCAGCAGGGGAACGCGGTTGCGCGCGCGGATCCCGGCGATGGCCAAGCCGGCCAAGCGCTGGTACTCGGCCAGGGTGACGACCTGGTCGGGCCGCGCGATGTCGAGGAGGTGGTGTGCCACCTGCTTGCGATCGGCGGGGCTGGGCTTGGCCGTCCCGATGTCCATGCCCCGGTAAATCACGCGCGAGTCGGCGCAAACGACCTCCGCGGGGACGAGGTCGGCGAGGGCCATCGCCGCCGCTGTCTTCCCCACGGCCGTCGGACCGGCGATGACGATGAGGGCCGGGTCCCCCACCCCGGATCCCCTAACGGCGGCGGCGACGGCGGCGGCGGCGACGGGGCGCGCCCGACGTGGCGGCCGCGATCCCGGCGGCCTGCGCGCCCTGCGTTCCTACCGCAACCTCTGCTTGCCGCTGGCCCTTCTCCGGTTTGGAGCCCCCGTAGGGGGGAGACGAACCGTGAGCGGCCGCCGCAAGCGCGCCCTGCCCGGCTCCCCGGTCAGGTGCGGCGCCCCCGGCCGCCGACCCTTCAGGCCGGACGGCGGGGATCCCCGGGACAGCGGCGGCGGCCGCCGCCCTCGTGGGCGGCCCACCGGGCCTTGATGACCTCGCCGGTGATGATCTCACCGCGGTGGGCGGCCTGTCGGGCGCCGACGGCCCCGTCATGGATGACGCCCGGTGCTGCCGGTCGTCGAGCCAGAGGAACTGCCGCGGCGCCGAGCGGCGGTCAAACGCGTAGAACGCCCGATACAGGTTGCGCGCGATCTCCACGGCCTTCGCGGCGTTGTCCGCCGACAGGAGCGCTTCAATCTTTGTCTCACCGCCCCGGCCGGCATGCTGGACGTCCTCGTACTCGCCCTTGTAGTGCGTGAGCATGTTGCGCCACGTCCGGAGCGTCGACAGGGCCCGCAGGTCCTCGCCGTCCTCGTCGAAGGTCTTCCCCGTCTTGCTGACGAGGCGCGTTACCTCCATCCACTTGCCCTCCGGCGACATTCGGTCGTAGTGGCGGTACCGGCTCCCCAGCCGGTCCGCGCCGACCATGTTGATGAACGCCTCGACGGCGAGAAAGGACATCAGCAGCGCCACGAGGCTGTGCGTCTGCTCGCCCTCACGGTCCGGAGGGGACGCGCGGGCGCACCGGGCGGCGGCATCCGCGTGCTCTCGCGCCATGGCGAACATCGTCTGCTCGAGGTGGGTCCGCTCCCACGCCTCTTCCCCCGTGCCGGAGTTGGGCACGGTGACGGGGGCCGCCGGAGGGGAGGCCGCCGCCACCCCGGAGGCCTTCCCGGGACCCGGTGGCGCCGGCGGCGGGGAGGCGCGTCCGGCGGGTATCGAGAGCGCGGGCCCCGGACGCTGCCGGCGTCGATGCGATCCGTTCATGCGATTCCTAGTTCGGCGACACCCCCTCACCCTCCCCCCGCCTCCTAGGACACCTGCGAGGGACGAACCTCTCCCCCACCCCAGGGGGGACCTCGAGGCGGCACGACGAAGATAGACGGGCATGAGCGAGCTGACGCCCATGATGCGCCAGTATCGGGCGCTCAAGGATCAGCACCCCCAGGCCATCCTGCTCTTCCGCCTCGGCGATTTCTTCGAAGCGTTCTTCGATGACGCCCATCTGGTCGCGCGGGAGCTCCAACTCACCCTGACCAGCCGGCCGGTGGCGAAAGGCCGGCGGATCCCGATGTGCGGGATCCCCCACCACGCGCTCCACGCGTATCTGCGGCGCCTGATCGACCGGGGCCACCGGGTCGCCATCTGCGACCAGGTCGAAGACCCGAAGCAGGCCCGGACGCTGGTCCGCCGGGAGGTCGTCCGCGTCGTCACGCCCGGCACGGTCATCGAGGACGACCTCCTCAGCGCGCGCGAGAACAACTTCCTCGCGGCCGTGGCCCCCGGGAACAACGGGTGGGGACTCGCGCTGGCCGATCTGTCCACCGGTGAGTTCTACGCCACGGAAGGAGAGACCCCGGCGCATCTCTTGGAGACGCTCGCCAGCTTTCGCCCGCGAGAGCTGCTCGTCCCCGACGATTCCGAGGCGGCGGCCTTCGTCATGGAAGACGTGCCCGCGACCGCGTACGACGCCCACCGGTTCGACCCGGCGGCGGCAGACCAGATCTTGCGCGAGCATCTCGGGGTCGCCACCCTCGATGCGTTCGGCCTCTCGAGCGCCCGCCTCGCCACGGGGGCGGCCGGCGCGCTCGTCCAGTATCTCCGGGAGACGCAGAAGGGACCGCTGCCCCATCTCCGCAGCGTGCGCATGCTCCCCCGGACCGCCGCCATGGTCCTCGACGATCCGACCCAGCGGGCGCTTGCCCTCTGGGCGCACCCGCGGGACGCCCGCGCTCAGGACACGCTCCTCGGCGTGCTCGACCTCGCCGAAACGCCGATGGGCGGCCGCCTGCTCCGCCGCTGGATGCGGCAGCCGCTCCTCGATCGTGAGGAGATCCGCACCCGGCTGGACGCCGTCGAGATGTTCGTGGTCAACGCTCCCATCCGCGAATCCCTCAGGACTCATCTGCGTGCGATCGGGGATATCGAGCGGCTCGCCGGCCGGCTGGCCCACGAGGCGGGCACGCCCCGCGATCTCGCAGCGCTGCGCAGCGCGCTCGAGGCCCTGCCGGCCCTCGCTCCCATCCTGGCGGGCCCCACGGATGCGCATCTCACACTGCCGGCGGCTGAGGAGATCCGCGCGCGCGCCGCCGCGCTCGCCGTCCCCCCTGATCTCGTCGAGGTCCTCCGCCGCGGGCTTGTCGACTCCCCTCCCCTCTCGCCCAAGGACGGTGGCCTGATCCGGCCGGGATTCGACCCCGAGGCCGACCGCCTCCGCGCCGGCAGCCAGGCGGCCCGCGAGTGGATGGCCGGGCTCGAAGCCGCCGAGCGGGCGCGGACAGGCATTCGCAGCCTCAAGGTCGGTTATAACCAGGTGATGGGTTACTACATCGAAGTCAGCAAGGCCAACGAACATCTGGTGCCGCGAGAGTACAGTCGCAAAGGCACGCTCGTCGGCGCCGAACGGTACATCACCGCGGACATGAAGGACCGCGAAGCGCTGATCCTCACCGCGGAGGAGCGCATCGCCGCAAGGGAGTACGAGGTGTTCTGCGGATTGCGGGATGCCGTCCGCGCGCAGATCGCTCCGCTCCAGGCCGCGGCCAGGGCGGTGGCCGAGGTCGATGTCTATGCGGCGCTTGCCGAAGCCGCCGTCCGCCACCGGTACGTCCGGCCCCGCCTGGTGGACGAGCGGGTCTTCCGCATCGTGGGGGGCCGCCACCCCGTCGTCGAGCAGGCGATCGGGGTCGAGCGGTTCGTCCCCAACGATCTATCGCTCGACCCGGGCGGCCCCGACATTCTGATCGTCACCGGCCCGAATTTTGGCGGCAAGAGCACCTACATCCGGCAGGCGGCCCTCATGATCGTCATGGCCCAGATGGGCAGCTTTGTGCCGGCGCGCGAGGCCGAGATCGGCACGGTCGACCGAATCTTCACCCGGGTGGGGGCGAGCGACGATCTCGCCGCGGGCCGGAGCACGTTCCTCAACGAAATGATCGAGGTGGCGCGCATCCTCACGCAGGCCACGGCCCGGAGCCTGGTCATCCTGGACGAGGTTGGGCGGGGCACCAGCACGTACGACGGCATGAGCCTGGCGTGGGCGGTGGTCGAAGATCTCCACGACCGGGTGGGGGCGCGGACCCTGTTCGCCACGCATTACCACGAGCTGACCGAGCTCGCCTCGCAGCTGGCACGCGTGGCCAACGCCCAGGTGCTCGTCAAAGAGGACGGTCAGGATATCGTCTTCCTCCACCGCGTCGCCGCGGGGGCGGCGGCGTCATCCTATGGAATCCACGTGGCGCGCCTGGCGGGAGTCCCCGAATCCGTGATTCATCGGGCGCGCGAGGTTCTGGCCGGCCTCGAGGCAGCCTCCGCGTCCCAGCGCTCGCCCCGCGCCAGGCGCGGCCCTTCGCGCAGCCAGCAGCTTCCGCTGGCGCTGCCATCCCCCGTCGAGGAAGCCCTCCGGCAGGCCGACCTGTCCCGGATGACGCCGATCGAGGCGCTGAACTTTTTGTCCACCCTCCGGACCCTGCTCGAAGCGGGGCCGTCCCACGGCTCACCTCAGCACGCGTCCGGCCGGCGGAGACCGGGAGGCGACCGGCCGGCCAGCACAGTGATCCCATTCCCGTCACAGGGGACCCCACGGCGGACGTGAGCGCAGGCCCCGGCATCCAGGTCCTCCCCCAGAGCGCCGCCGAGCGCATCGCGGCGGGAGAGGTGGTGGAACGCCCGGCCTCGGTCGTGAAGGAACTGATCGAGAACAGCCTCGACGCCGGCGCCCGGCGGATCGCCATCGAGATCGGGGGCGCCGGCCAGCGGCTCATTCAGATCAGCGACGACGGCGTGGGCATCCCCGGCTCGGAGGTGTCGCTGGCGTTCCAGCGCTTTGCCACGAGCAAGATTCGCACCGCTGAGGATCTGCGGCACGTGCACACCTACGGCTTCCGCGGGGAGGCCCTTCCCAGCATCGCGGCGGTCGCCCGCGTCCAGATGGTGACGCGCATCCAGGGGGCGGATGCCGTCAAGATCGTCATCGCGGGCGGCGCCCAACAAGGCTTCGGGCCCGCGAGCGGCCCCCAGGGCACCACCGTCAGCGTCGAAGGCCTCTTCTTCAACACGCCGGCGCGCCGGCGATTTCTCAAATCGCCGGCGCGGGAGCGCGCGGTCATCGTTGAAACGGTCGAGGCGCTGGCCCTGGCCGCGCCCCAGGTCGCGTTCCGGCTGACCGACGAGGACCAGGAAATCCTGTGGTTTCCCCCCGAGCGCTTTGCCGAACGGGCACGCAGGGTCCTCGGCCCGGAGGTGGCTGCGCATACCCTGGAGTTCACGGCAACCGGAGCCACGGGCACGCTCGCCGGAGTCCTCGGCACCCCACAGGTGGCCCAGCGCCGGAGAACGCATCAGTGGTTCCTCGTCAACAGCCGGCCGGTCCGGAGCCCCCTGCTGGCGCGCGCGCTCGCGCAGGCGTACCACACCCTGATTCCCGAGGACCGGCACCCGGCTGCCGTGCTGTCCGTTCGCGTCGCGCCGGAGGATGTCGATGCCAACGTCCATCCTCGAAAGGCCGAGGTCCGGTTCGTGCGGGAGAGGCAGCTGTTCGAGGACGTTGAGCGAGAGGTCCGGCGGACCTTGCACCGCGTCCCGCTGCCCCATGTGATCCCCGCGCAGCCCCCGGATGCGCTGTCTCACGCTGCGGCCGCGGGCGGCCGGGAAGACCTTCCGGCTCATGCCGTAGGCAGGGGTGACCTCGGAGTCCCCCAGCGCCCGCCCCTCACCGGAGACGCCCCGGACATCACGGACGCCCCCTCCTCGGATCTCCCCTGGCCGCCCATCCGGGTGATCGGCCAGCTGGCGCTGACCTACATCCTCGGCCAGTCCGGGAAGGACCTGGTGCTGATCGATCAGCACGCCGCGCATGAGCGGGTGCTCTTCGAACAGCTCATCGCCCGCCGCGCGCGCGAGGGCGTGCAGGCGCAGGGGCTGGTGACCCCCATCGTCTTGGAGCTGACGCCTCAGGAGGCCGCCGTCCTCACCGACCTGGAGGCTCCGCTCCGGTCGCTCGGCTTCGACGTGGAGCTGTTTGGACCCAAGACCGTGCGCCTCACGGCCGTCCCGGCGATCGCCGGCCACCGCGCCCCCGGCGAGGTGTTCCGAGCGTGCCTGCGGGATCTCCAGGACGATCACGACCCCCATGCCGGCCGGTCGCTCGAGGAGCGGCTGACGATCGCCACCGCCTGCCACACGGCGGTGCGGGCCGGGGACGCCCTCGACCCGACGA
>DATHLI010000373.1:0-1707 GCA_035488355.1 bacterium
GATCTCCGATATCCCGTTCGACGGGCCGATCGCCGCGGTGCGGATCGGTCTGATCGACGGCCAGCTCACGGTCAATCCGCCGCAGCGGGCCATCGATGAGAAAACGACGGACCTGGACCTGGTGGTCGCCGGCACCCGGGACGCCGTCACCATGGTCGAGGCGGGGGCGCGGGAAGTGACTGAGGAGCGCCTCCTGGAGGCCCTCGATCTGGCGCACGCCGAGATCAAGCGGATCATCGGAAGGATCGACGACCTCGTCCGCCAGGTGGGGCGCCCGAAGAGCCCGGTGACCGCCCCGGACACCTCCGAGGTGGAGTCGGCGGTGCGCGACGCCGCGGCGGCGAAGGTCGCGGAGGCCCTGCGCCGCGGCGACAAGCAGTCGCGCGAGACCGCGCTGGCCCAGGTGGCGGCGGATACGCAGCACGCCCTGGCCGGCCGGTTTCCCGACCGCCCGCGCGCGGTGGCCGACGCGGTCGAGGCGCTCATCAAGGCAGAGGTCCGCCGGATGATCCTCAACGACGGCGTCCGCCCCGACGGCCGCACCCCCACCCAGATCCGTCCGCTGTCGGCCGAGGTGGGCCTGCTGCCGCGCGTGCACGGGTCAGGGCTCTTCGTCCGGGGGCAGACCCAGGTGCTGACCGCCTGTACGTTGGGAACCGGGCAGGACGAGCAGATCATCGACGACCTGAGCCTGCGGGAGAGCAAGCGCTTCATGCATCACTACGATTTCCCCCCCTACAGCGTCGGCGAGGTGCGGCCCCTCCGCAGCCCGGGCCGCCGGGAGATCGGCCACGGCGTCCTGGCCGAACGGGCCGTCGAGCCGATGCTTCCCCCGGAGGAGGAGTGGCCGTACACCATCCGGCTGGTCTCCCTGACGCTGGAGTCCAACGGCTCGACATCGATGGCCTCCGTCTGCGGCAGCACGCTCGCCCTCATGGACACCGGGGTGCCCATTCGCAAGCCGGTGGGAGGGATCGCAATGGGGCTGATCACCGGCCCCGCCGGCGACTCCCGGGTGGCGATCCTCACGGATATCCAGGGGATCGAGGATGCGATGGGCGATATGGACTTCAAGGTGGCCGGCACCCGGGATGGGGTGACCGCGCTGCAGATGGACATCAAGATCCGCGGGCTGTCCCGGGACGTGTTCGGGAGGGCCCTCGCCCAGGCCCGCGAGGCCCGGATGCAGGTGCTCGATGTGATGCAGCAGGCGATCGCGGCGCCGCGCCCCGACCTGTCCCCGTACGCGCCCCGGATCATCACCGTCCTGATCAACCCCGAGCGGATCCGGGAAGTCATCGGTCCGGGCGGCAAGGTGATCAACAAGATCACGGCCGAGACCGGCGTCAAGATCGATATCGAGCAGGATGGGCGCGTCCTGATCGCCTCGCCCGACGGGGATGCCGCGGCGCGTGCCCGGCGGATGATCGAGGACATCGTCAAGGAAGCCAAGCCCGGCGAGGTCTACAAGGGCCGGGTGACTCGGTTGATGAACTTCGGGGCGTTTGTGGAGATCTTCCCGGGCAAGGAGGGGCTGGTCCACATCTCCGAGCTGTCCCGGGAGCGGGTCAACAAGGTGGAGGACGTGGTCAAGGTGGGGGATGAGCTCGAGGTCCGGGTCAAGGAGATCGACAACCTCGGGCGCGTCAACCTGACCCGCCGCGGCCTGGTGCCCGGCGAGGAAGTCCCGGCGGGGTTGTCCCCCGA
>DATHLI010000374.1:0-10384 GCA_035488355.1 bacterium
GTACGGGTTCATCTACACCAACCGCGAGTCGCTGTCCGTCGGCATCGGGGCGCTCATCTCGCAGTTCATGGAGACCCGGATCACGCCGTGGGACCTGCTGGAAGGGTTCAAGGCCCACCCGATGGTCGCCCCCCTGCTGCGTGGAGGCGTGGTGCGGGAGTACCTGGCCCACGCGATCCCCGAGGGCGGGCTCCGCGCGATGCCCCGCCTCTTCGACGACGGGGTGCTGGTCGTCGGCGACGCCGCGATGATGGTCAACAACCTCCACCGCGAGGGCAGCAATATGGCCATGGCGGCCGGCCGGATGGCCGGGGAAACCGCGATCCAGGCCAAGCGCGCCGGGGATTGGTCGGCCCGCTCGCTCTCCCGGTACCGGGAGCTTCTGGAGGCCTCGTTTGTCCTGCAGGACCTCCGGAAGTACCAGCGGCTGCCCGACCTGGTCGAGCGGCGGCCGGACCTGCTGCATCTCTATCCGGAACTGTTGAGCGAGGCCGTCCACGAGATGCTGACCGTGGACGGCGCCGGCAAACGCGAGAAGCAGCGCCGGATCCTCCGCCGGCTGCTCGCCCGGCGGCCGTGGTGGCGTCTGCTCCGGGATGCCTACGAGGGCTGGCGTGCGATGCGTTGACGGCCTTACCTGTGGCCCACTCCACGCTTCGATTGGCATTCCGGCTCCTGTCCGCGGATTTTGGGCATACAAGCGGGAGGATGGGGCGCGATCCCGGGGATCCTGACAGGAGGAAGGGCAGCGCGGTCGTGGAGCGGTCTCTCATGGGCGCCACCGATCCCTGTGCATGGCGGCGACGCAACCCAGAGCGTTCGCAGCGCGGGCTCACGCTCATGGAACTGGTGGTCGTGCTCTCGATTATCGCCGTTCTCGTCGCGCTGGCGCTGCCGCGCTATATCATCCCGCGGAAAAACGCGTACAAGATGGAAGCGGTGAACATCCTCCAGGAGCTCAAGACGATGGAATGGGCCTACTATCAACAGTGGAACGCGTTTACCTCGGACGTGACGAGCGCCGGGCTGGCGATGCCCAACGGGTCTCATTGGGCAACGCCCCTCCTGTACACGTTCTCGCCGGGGTACATCGTCTTCGGGATGTACGGCACCGTCGCTCCGATGGCGTGGAGCAATATCGTGTACGTCACCCTCAGCAGCGACGGCAGCGCCACCGAATCGGCCACGTTCTAACGAGCCCGCGAGGACGATCCGCCGCCGGCGCCGAACCAGCGCATGAGGGCTCCCCAGATTGAAACCGGGAGTGTGGCCGTGCCGGTCGAGGCCGTGCGATGAAGATCGAAGAGAAACTCTACCTGCTGCGCTGGAAGCACGACAAGCGGTCGCACATCGCGATCAAGGATCAGCGCGTCTGCCTGGAGACCTGCGGGGCGAAGTGGAAGCGGCCCTGCACGACGTTCTGCCCGGCCAGCGTCTACACCTGGGACGGTGAGAAGACCGTCGTCTCCCACGACAACTGCGTCGAGTGCACGTCCTGCCTCCTCGGGTGTCCCTACCGGAATATCGACTGGAGGCTTCCCCGGGGCGGATTCGGCATCGAGTGGCAAAACGGTTAGGGGGAGATCCCCCGCCGCCGGCGCGCGCCCCGCGCCGGGCGGCCGCCGTCCCATCACCCGGGGCCGGGGCGCGCCTGCGCTGCCCGGCCGCGACTCCGGGCGAACCACGCTCCGCTGACGATCAGGACGAGTGCCGCCATCTGCCCCCAGGTGAGGAACAGGGCCGTCCGGTCCTCGCCGCGCAGCAGGTCGAGCAGGAAGCGCAGCGTCGATGACGCGACCATCGCGGACCAGAAGAGGAACCCGTCGAAGGGACGCCGGCCGGCCGCCGCAAGCGCCCACGCCAGGATAATGGCCGTCCCGGCCATCTCGTAGAGCTGGAGCGGGTGGCGGGGGCCCCCGGGAACGCCGGGGAAGACGGTTCCCCACGGCAGAACGGTCGGGTCGCCGTAGAGCTCGCCGTTCATGAAATTCCCCCACCGCACCAGGATGATGGCGACGAGGATCGATGGTGTGATCGCGTCGGCGACTCGCCACAGCGGCACCCGGTGGCGGCGGCTCCACACCGCCAGGAAGGCGAGGCCGACGGCGATCGCCCCGTGGGACGCCAGCCCGGCGAAGGGGGGGCGGACGGCGGCCAGCGGGTCGCCCGCGAACTCCTGTACGTGGGACACGACGTACCCCGCGCGGGCGCCGGCCAGCAGGGTGGCCATGAATGGAAAGGCGAGCGAATCGACGATGAGCGTCCGCGGGATCCCAAACTGCTCCCCCATGCGGGCGCTGAGCGGGACCGCGAGCATGATGGCAAGCGCCATCATGGCGCCGTACCAGCGGAGGAGGAGCGGGCCGATCTTGAGGGCGCCGAGCGTGAGCGGGCCGAGCTTCACGAGCACCGGATGCATCCGCGCCTAGTATAGCATCGCCGCATTCCAGGAGCCGGCGCCGCGGGCGCAGAACAGAGCCTCGTGCCCGCTCGGGCGCAGCGGAGCCCTCCGGGTGGGCGCGCACACGCACACCCGTGACCGGGAGACTGGGGGGACATTCTGGGTTGCGTGAAGGGGATGGGCGTATGGAAGCGCAGGAAAGCTCTGCTAACGGTCCCCGCACCGATTTGGACTCCCTGCTGGCTGCGCTGGAGGTCCTGCTGGATCGGATTCGAGACTCTGCTCGGGTCCATGTGCAGGTCCACGAGCAGGTTGAAGGGGAGATCCGTCAGTCGATCAACCACCTCTTCAACGCCATGGAAATCATCGTCGACTGGATGAACCAGGATCACGGCCGTCAACCCCACGCCGTGCTCCTGCTGCGGCAGCTCCGAACGGTCTCCGACACGCTCATGGGGTGCATCGGCGGATGCCCGTCGGCGATGGTGGTGGAGAGCCCGTGATGGTGGGGTGACAGATTCACGTAGCTATTACACCGCGCCGCAAATTTCTTGACACAGGCGGGAGTGTATGCTAACTTAACTTAAAACTGAATAGCAATTCTTATCCAGAGTGGTTGAGGGACGGGCCCGATGACACCCGGCAGCCTACCAGGTTCCCGCCTGGCGTGGTGCCAACTCCCGCGGAAGATCCAATTCCGGTAGATAAGAGGGATGACACCCCCTCGCGGAGTTGGAGGGGGATTTTTGTTGCCCTGGGCGATAAATCCGGTCCCCGGCGTGCCGGCCCTCGGGCGCGGAGCCGGGTGGAAGGGGAGGGAAGAGATGGCGGTGCGCGGGCTGGAGTGCCGTGAGTGCGGCCGGCGGTTTGCGGCGGAGCCGATCTTTGTGTGCGAGCAGTGCTTCGGGCCGCTCGAGGTCGAGTACGATCTGGACGGGCTCGACGCACAGGCGCTCCTGGAACGGATCACGGCCGGTCCGGCCTCGATCTGGCGATATCAGGATCTGCTGCCCGTCTCCCGGGTTCCGGAGTGGGACCTGGCGCCCGGGTGGACACCGCTGACTCGGGCGCACCGGCTCGGCGAGGCGCTGGGACTCCGAAACCTGTATCTCAAGAACGATACCCGCAATCCCACCTGGTCGTTCAAGGACCGCGTCGTCGCGGTGGCCGTGGCGGCGGTAAAGCAGTTCGGCTTCTCGGTGCTCTCCTGCGCGTCGACGGGCAACCTCGCCAACGCCGTCGCCGCGCACGCGGCGAAGGCCGGGCTGCGCGCGGTCGTGTTCATTCCCAAGGGACTCGAGCGCGCGAAGGTCGTGACGACCTCCGTCTACCGGCCGACTCTGGTGGAGGTGGAGGGGACCTACGACGACGTGAACCGGCTGTGCCTGGAGATCGGTGACGAGCACCGCTGGGCGATCGCAAACGTCAACCTCCGCCCGTACTATTCCGAGGGGGCCAAGACCCTGGCGTTCGAGGTGGCCGAGCAGCTCGGCTGGCGGGCGCCCGATCGCGTTATCGTCCCCATCGGCTCCGGCAACATGTTCGTGAAGATCCACCGGGGGTTTGAGGAGTTCCAGCGTCTGGGCCTGATTCCCCGCCACCAGGTGCGGATGACCGCGGCCCAGGCGGAAGGGTGCGCCCCGATCGCCGCGGCTTACAAGGACAACACCGACAAGGTGGTGCCGGTGCGTCCGCGCACGATCGCGAAGTCGCTGGCCATCGGCGCGCCGGCCGACGGCCACTACGTCCTCGATCTGGCGCGCCGCACGGGCGGCGCCGTCGAGTCGGTGACCGACGCCGAGACCGTGGAGGCGATCCGCCTCCTCGCCGAAACCGAGGGGCTGTTCACCGAGCCCGCCGGCGGCGTGACCGTCGGCGTGCTGCGCAAACTGGCCGGCGCCGGCGTGATCGGGCCCGACGAGGTCACCGTCGCCTACATCAGCGGCATCGGCCTGAAGGCGCTCGAGGCGGTGGAGCAGGTGGTCGACCGTGCGATTACCATCAGGCCGACCCTGGCATCGTTCGAAGAGCGGGTGCTGGCCCTCGCGGGCGATTGAGGCACACTGGAGGGAACGATCGATGGCGGTGCACGTCCGAATTCCCACGCCCCTGCGCCGGATCACGAACGGCGAGCGGGTGATCGAGGTCAACGGCGGCAACCTGGCGCAGGCGCTCGAAGACCTGGACCGCCGGTTCCCGGGCTTTCGGGCGAAGATCATGGACGACCGGGGGGAGCTGCTCCAGTTCGTCAACATCTTCGTGAACGAGAAAGATATCCGCTTCCTCTCCGGACTCCAGACGCCGCTTGCCGAGGGGGCGGAGGTCTCGATCGTCCCGGCCATGGCCGGCGGCAGTCCGCGGCCCCCCCAATAACCCGAACAGCGGCCTCCCTGGGGGCGGCCGCTGCGCCGGCGCCCGCCTCGTCGGCCTCCTCCGCGAGAGCTGTGACCGCCGGCCCCCTGCACGTGGTCACGGGAGCGTTCGGCTATACCGGCCGCTTCATCGCCCGCCGGCTCCTCCAGGCGGGGAAACGGGTGCGGACGCTCACGGGGAACCCCGCCCGGCCCAACCCGTTCGGCGAGCGCCTGAGCGTTGCCGCATTCGACTTCGACCATCCCGATGCGCTGGCCCGCAGTCTCGAGGGCGCCGCGGCGCTGTACAATACCTACTGGGTGCGCTTTCCGCGCGGCCGGGTGACGTTCGAGACGGCGGTGGCGAACACCCGGACCTTGATCCGGGCCTGCGAGCGGGCGGGGGTCCCCCGGATCGTGCACCTCAGCGTGACCAACGCCTCCGCGGACTCTCCCCTTCCATATTATCGCGGCAAGGGCATCCTGGAGCAGGCGATCACGGGCTCCACCCTGTCGTACGCCGTCCTCCGTCCCGCCCTGGTGTTTGGCCCCGGGGACATCCTGGTGAACAACATCGCCTGGTTCCTCAGGCGGTCTCCGCTGTTTCCGGTGATGGGCACGGGGGCATACCGCCTGCAGGGCGTCTATATCGACGACCTCGCCGAGATCGCCGTCCAGGCCGGTGAGCGCCGGGACAATTCCATTGTGGACCTCGTGAGCCCCGAGATCTACACGTTCGATGCGTTTGTCCGGCTGATCGCGACGAAGATCGGCAGCCGGGCTAGGGTCGTTCACTGGCCTCCCGGCGTGGTCGGGGGACTCCTGAGAATCGCGGGCCTCGCCGTCGGCGATGTGGTGCTGACCCGGGACGAGATGGCCGGCCTGATGGACGAGCTGCTGCTGTCCTCCGGTCCTCCGCTCGGCCGGACCCGGTTCGCGGACTGGCTCGACCGGTCCGCCGCCGCGCTCGGACGGACGTACGCCTCGGAACTCGACCGGCATTTCCGCTCCCGGCCTCGGGCGTGCCCCGAGGGACCGCGCGGCGCAGCGCCGAATCCCTCGGAGTAGATCCGCGCGCTCGTTTCTCGGAGGCTCGTTGTGATCTGTTGCTCCGCCGCCCCGCCCCCCGGAGTCAAGCGATGAAGACCAAACGCCGGAGACCGCCCGTTCAACGGACGCCGGGACCGCGGCGTGAGCCGGAGCGCCCCGCCGGGAGCGCGCGGACGGCGCGTGGAACGCCGAGGCCCCGGCGCGCGCCAGACCGATCCGTGGATGCGGTCCGCCGCATCGAGGAGCTCCGCGAGAAGATCCGCTACCATCTGCATCGCTACCACGTGCTCGACGCGCCGGAGATCTCGGACGAGGCGTTCGACGCCTTGATGGGGGAGCTGCGGGCGCTCGAGGCCGCGCACCCGGAGCTCGTCACGCCGGACTCGCCGACCCAGCGGGTCGGGGCGCCGCCGGCGGAAGGCTTCCGGGCCGTCACGCATCCCCAGCCGATGCTCAGCCTCGCCAACGCCTTTGACGAGGACGAGCTCCGGGCATGGTACAAGCGCGTGATCACGAATCTGGGGACCGCCACCGTCGACTTCGTCTGCGAACTGAAGCTCGACGGTGCGGCGATTTCGCTGGTCTACGAGCGCGGCGTGTTCGTCCGGGGGGCGACGCGGGGGGACGGGGTGCGGGGCGAGGATATCACGCCCAATCTCCGGACCGTCCGCTCCCTGCCGCTGCGCCTCCGGGAGCACGCCGATCCCCCGGAGTTCGTCGAGGTCCGGGGCGAAGTCTTCCTGCCCGTGCGGGCGCTCGAGGCGATCAACCGGGAGCGGGAGGCGGCCGGGGAGCCGCCCTTCGCCAACACACGAAACGCCGCCGCCGGCTCTCTGCGCCAGCTCGATCCCGCCGTCACCGCGCGCCGGCCGCTCGACCTGGTCATCTATCAGGTCGGCGTGGTCCGCGGCCGGCGCTTCAAGACGCACTGGGAGAGCCTCGACTGGGCGCGCGCCGCCGGGTTCCCGGTGGATCCCCACTCGCGGCGCGCGGCGTCGATTGAAGACGTCCTCGCCTACGTGCGCGAGTGGTCGGCGCAGCGTGAGACGCTGCCGTACGGGACCGACGGGATCGTGGTCAAAGTCGACTCCCTCGACCAGCAGGCCGAGCTGGGGGCGACCAGCCAGGCCCCCCGGTGGGCGATCGCCTACAAGTTTCCGGCGGAGCAGGCCGAGACCCGGGTTCGCGATATCACGGTGCACGTCGGGCGGACGGGAGCGCTGACGCCGGTCGCGGACCTGGAGCCGGTGCGGGTCTCCGGGGTGATCGTCCGGCACGCGACCCTCCACAACGAGGACGAGATGCGCCGCAAGGATGTGCGGATCGGGGACCACGTGATCGTCCAGCGGGCCGGCGAGGTCATCCCCGAGGTCGTCCGGGTGCTGACGGACAAACGAACCGGAGATGAGCGCCCATTCGCGATGCCGGCGAAGTGCCCGGTGTGCGGCTCGCCGGTCGAGCGGAAGCCCGGCGAGGCGGTGGCGCGGTGCACCGGCGGAGCGATCTGCCCGGCCCAGGTGCTGGAACGTCTGATCCACTTCGGCTCTCGGGACGCGCTGAACATCGACGGGGTCGGTCCGAAACTGCTCCAGCAGCTGCTCGATCGGGAATTGATCCGCGATCCGGCGGATCTCTTCAGGCTGACCAAGGCGCAGGTGCTGACCCTGGAGCGGATGGCCGACAAGTCCGCGGACAACGTCATCGCCGCCATCGACCGGAGCCGGCGGCCCACTCTCGCCCGGCTCATCTACAGCCTGGGGATCCGGCACGTCGGCCTGCACGTCGCTGAAGTCCTCGCGCAGCACTTTGGCGATCTGGACCGTCTGGCCCACGCCTCGTTCGAGGAGGTCAGGGACGTTCCCGGGATCGGCCCGACGATCGCGCAGAGCGTGGTGGAGTTCTTCAAGCAGCCCGCCACCCGGGCGTTTCTCCGGAAGCTCGAGGCCGCCGGCGTGCGGCCTGAGGCTCCTTCGGCCGCGTCGAAGGGCCGCCTGTCCGGAAAGACCTTCGTCTTCACCGGCGCCCTGGAACGGTTCTCCAGGCGGGAAGCCGCCGAGCGGGTGGCCGCCCTGGGGGGCACCGTCACCGACAGCGTCAGCGCGCGGACCTCGTACCTCGTCGCCGGCGCCGATCCGGGGAGCAAGCTGGAGCGGGCCCGCAAGCTGGGGGTGACCGTCCTCGACGAGCCGGGGCTCATCCGCCTGCTGGAGGGAGCGTGATGGCCCGCGGTCCGGCAAGGCCGGGGCGTGAGCCAGGACAGTTCCTTCCCCAATGGGCAGGGTGGCTGCTTGCGCTCGCCCTGCTGGGCATCGCCGCCGCGGTCGTGAGCCAGTGGATGGCGGCGCATCGGCGCCCCGCGGGGGTCGAAGTCTATTTTGTCGTCAGGGGCACCGGCCGCACCGGCTCGCTGGTCCCGGTCCGCCGTCCGGCGCCGGCCGGCCCAACGGAGGTCCGGCTCCAGGCTGCGCTGCGGGCGCTCCTGGATGGTCCGCACGACGGGCGGCTCCACACCGAAATCCCGCAGGGGACGGCGCTCCTGGGGGTCGCCGTCCGGGACGGGGTGGTGACCGTGGATGTGTCTCCGACCTTTGCGTCGGGCGGCGGGAGTACGAGCATGCTCGGACGGGTCTGGCAGGTCGTGTACACCGCCACCCAGTTCCCCGACGCCCCGGCGGTGCAAATCCTGATAAACGGCCGCCGGGTGGAGGCGTTGGGAGGGGAAGGGATCCTGATCGGCGCGCCCCTCCGCCGTCCCGAGGTTCCCCCGTCATTTTGAGGCCGCTTTGCGTCCCGGGACATCGTCTGTTCGAACCGTCTATTCGGATGGAGGGGGCCCTTTCTTACGGGCAGAATATCCCGGGCGATGCCGCGAGAGGTCCTTGCCGATGATATCGAACGGTTCCTCACCACCGTCGACGGTGTGGTGTCTGCCAGGCTGCTGACCTCGCCATCCGGGGAGGTCGACCAGATCTACATCACCGCGGAAGACGCCACGGATGGCCGCGCGGCACGGCGATCGGTGGTTGCGGCGCTGATGACCGCCTACGGGATCCCGATCGAGCCCGGGCGGATTCAGGTGACCCACCTCCGGGGCTCGCGCGCCGCCGACCTGCCGGATCTCAAGGTCGTGCGGGTGGAAGAAACCGCCTCGGGCACCGAAGTCTCGGCACGGGTCCAGGTGGCCTGGGAGCGCGCGGGGGAACGGCGGACGGGCACCGGGCAGGCGCGGGGTCCGGCCGGGACGGCCCACCGTTTCCGCACCCTGGCCGCCGCGGCGATCGATGCCGTCCGCGCGGTGCTGGAGCCCGCCCAGCGGCGGGTGACGCTGCACCAGGCGGCCCTGATCGACTCCATGGACCACCCGGTGGTGCTGATCGGCATCAGCGCCCCGACACCGCGCGGTCCGGAGATCTTCATCGGCGCGGCGCCCCAGCGCCAAGGCGAGCCGCAGGCCGCGGTGAACGCGGTCCTCGACGCCGTGGCCAAGTGGCTGCTTCAGGCGCCGGCGGGGCACCCCGAGCCGTCCCCGGAAGGCGACCGGCGCGCACATTTGGAGATGATGCGGCACTTCGTCCGGTTGGGCGCGAAGGCCCCGCTCGAGGCGCCGTTCCGGCAGACGGATCACGGGTCCCCGGCAGATCCCCCCACGGGGGCAGCGGATGCCGAGCCGTCGATGGCCGGGCGGAATGAGCGCATGCCGGTGCTGTCCGACATCGTGATCGATCCGCAAGAGATCCGGCCGGAGCAGGAAGGAGGGGCCGCGGTGATGGCACACGATGTCTCCCCGGCGGGGAGCGCGCCCGCCCGAGCGGGGCGCCAGGCCGGCGAGGACCGGTTCTATCTGGCTCTGCTCGAGGCGCGGACCCCCGTGCACATCCGCTGCCGCGACGGCTACGAGATCGCGCATGCCGTGCTCCGGGACGTCGGCCCCGACACCCTGCTCGTGGACGCCGGGGGCGGGACCGAGCTCCTCTATAAGCATGCCGTCATCTCGATCCGGCCCCGCGGGGCATCCCCGGGCGTCTGAGGCGTTGTGACCGAGCGTCTTCCCAGCCGGCAGGATGAGCTCGCCGTCCGCCGCGCCCGGTTGGAGGAAGGCGGCGGCGGGGACCGCGTCGCCCGCCAGCATGCCGCGGGCAAGCTCACGGCCCGCGAGCGGCTCTCGGAACTGCTCGATCCCGGCACATTTGTCGAGCTCGACCGCTTTGTCACCCACCGCGCCACCGCGTTCGGGATGGACAAGGTCGAGGCGCCGGCCGACGGCGTGGTCACGGGCTACGGGGCGATCGACGCGAGGTTGGTCTATGTCTTCTCCCAGGACTTCACGGTGCTGGGGGGATCGCTCGGGGAGGGCCACGCGGCGAAGATCTGCAAGCTCATGGATCTCGCGCTGCTCAACGGCGCGCCGGTGATCGGGCTGAACGACTCCGGCGGCGCGCGGATCCAGGAAGGGGTCGTCAGCCTGGGCGGGTACGCGGAGATCTTTCTCCGGAACACGCTGGCGAGCGGCGTCGTCCCGCAGATCTCGGCGATCATGGGGCCGTGCGCGGGCGGCGCCGTCTATTCGCCGGCGATCACCGAT
>DATHLI010000375.1:0-5928 GCA_035488355.1 bacterium
AGGGGGGAGCTCTCCTCGAAGATCCCCCCGTAGATGCACCGTCCCAGGTGCTCGATGAAGCCGCCGAAGATCGCGCGGTCGACGGTCCCTGTCCTCTGGTGGGTGTCCAGCGTGATCCTGGCCACGAGCGCCTCCGATCCGTACCCCCCGCGTCCGGCATACCGGACGCGTTGCGGGATTTTGTGTACCGTTTGAGCGGCCCCGCGAGAAATCCTCCCTCCCAGAGACGAACCCTCGTCGCAGTGAGATAAGACTCTCGCGACCAGGACTCCCTCAGAGGAGGTGAGCGGTCACACCATCGGGGGCGAGCTCGATGAGGACTCCTGAGGCGCGGTCGTTGCCCATCGTGCAGTTGACCACCAGCGTGTCCTCCAGGTGCACGATCCCGGGGGACTCATGAACGTGGCCGCAGGTGAGCACTTTTGGCCGGAGCCGGGCGATCAGGTCGCGCACGGCCTGCGTTCCGATGTGACGCCCCGAGGAAGCCAGGTCGAGGGTGCCGAGGGGAGGCTCGTGCGTGACGAGGACGTCGCAGCGGGCGCGCACGTCCGGTCCTCCGAACGAGACGCCGTCGATGACCACCGGCTCGCTGCCGAGCAGCCGTCCCCGATGGGTGATCTCGAAGACCGCGCGGGGGCCGTCCATGTTGCCGGGAACGGCGAGGACCGGCACCGGCAGCGTTGACAACAGCGTGAGCGCGTCTTCGCCCGTACCGGCGTGGGTCAAATCTCCGGGGAGCAGGACGACCGCGGGGGTGTGGGCGGCCACCAGGGCGCGCACGCGCGCGATCCGCTCCGGGCGTCCGTGCTGATCGGCGCACGCCAGGATCCGCATCGGCTGAGCACTGCTGGGTCCGGCCATCAAATCGGCGGGGCCCCGGCGGAGGCCCCGTGGTGAGTCATGCGGGCGGGGGGCCCCTGCGCACAAGGATGGGGATGCTGGCGGTGTAGCCGTGCAGAAAGTTCCGCGATCCCACAGGCCCGACCTCGCCGTTGCAGAAAAGGCCGGCGAGGGGCACCGGCCCCAGCCGGTCGGCGACTGCCTGGGCGTCGTGGTCGGGGGTGCCGAACAGTCCGATGCCGCGGCCGTTGCACGAGCACAGGAGCGCCGCGATGGCCTCTGTGGCGCCGAGGTCGACCGTGGCGGTGTCGAGCAGCGCGCGGAGATCCTCGTCGGCGGCCGCGCGGTCCCGCAGCTGAAACTGGATCGTTTGTCCGACCCGCGGGATCGCGCCGACGGTCAGCGTCCCGGCCTCCGCGTCCGCCGCCAGGAAGTTGCGGATCAGGAAGTCCCCGCGGCGCCAGCGCTCCCGGCGCTCATCGATGGCCAGCCCCACGAAGAGGTTCCCGCGCGCCCGCTGCCGGACGTCGGCGGGGAGCGCTTCGATCGTGTCCCGCAGCACCTGATAGGCCGGACGCCGGGCGATCATCTCGATCACGTTTCCGGCCGCACCCGTAATGGTCCATGGTTCTCCGATGGGCGTGCAGCCTTGCGACACGATCGTCCTGATCTCGTACGGCCCGCCGAGGGCCAGGGCGACGGCGCCCTGATCGTAGACCTGCTCGTCAAGAAAGACGTGGGTGCGCCGCAGCCGGGGGTCCCCGGACGCCAGCCCGCCCACCACAGGAATCCCGGGATAGGCGTCGGCCCAGGCGGTGAGGAGCCCGTCGGCGTCAAACGTGAAGGGGTCGGCAAACAGGACCCAGGCGGTGAGGTCGGTGGGCGCCACTCCAGTGGTCTCGTACCAGTCCGCACGGTTACGACACCGCTCGAGGGTGCCCTGGGTAAGACGGACGGCGTGGAGGGCCGCATCGGGAAGCGTGGTCGCGAGGATCGCCAGCGCGGGCTCTCCCTCCACCTCGCGGCCGGGGCCGATCACCCCCTGTCCGGAACAGCCGACCAGCAGGCGCGCGCCCACAGCCCGCCGCACGGCCGCCACCAGATGAGGGAACTCTTCTGCGTACGCCGCACTGGCGAAGAGAAAGGCCAGGTCGGCCTGCCCCCCGCCGGCCGGCGGGGTCATCCGGGATATCGCTTCGGTCAGGGCAGCCTGCCACATCCGCTGCTGTCCGATCGCCGCGGCGACTCTCACGTCGGACCTCACGCCCATGTTATTCCCGCGCCCCGGCGCCTTTTCCTATCCGCGGCGCGGGCCGGATGCCTCGCGCACGACGAGGGGTCCGCATCGCGGGGATGGAACAGTCGAATGAGACCACGATACGACGTCCCGAGAGGACGGGCTCCACGTGGATACAGGGGGGGGTGGCGGGTGCGGAGAGAGGACGTGGCGGTTCGAGGGATGCACAAGACCACCGGGTACTCGCACGCGGCGAAGGCGGGGGGCCTCGTCTACACCGCCGGGCAGGTGGCGCAGGACATCGAGGGCAACATCGTCGGCAGGGGCGATATCGAGGCGCAGGCGGTCCAGGTGTTCGACAATCTCAAAGCGGTGCTCTCCTCGGCCGGGGCTTCGCTGGACGATGTGGTGAAGCTGACGACGTACACGACGAGCGTCGCCTACCGGGCAAAGATCGCGGAGGTCCGCGCGCGGTACTTTAAGACGTACTTCCCACCGAATACCTTCATCGTCGTGGCCGGGCTGGCCACGCCGGACTATCTGCTGGAGATCGAGGCCGTGGCCGCCTGTCCTTGACCTGAGGCGCTGCGGAAGTGCCGGAAAAGGGAGCACCAGACAAGAGCGTGGGAGGTCGTAGCCATGACGGGGCGGACCGAGACGTTTCGCAACTACATCAATGGGCGCTGGGTCGGCGCGCGGTCCGGCGCGGCGATGGAATCCGTCAACCCGGCGACCGGCGAGGTCCTCGGGTTGGTGCCGAAATCCGGCCCCGAGGACGTCGATGACGCGGTGCGCGCCGCCGCGGCGGCGTTCGCATCATGGCGAAAGACGCCTGCGCCCCGCCGGGCCGAGATCCTGTTCCGGGTGGCGGAGCGGCTCGTGACGCACAAGGAAGACCTGGCGCGGCTGATGACCCAGGAGATGGGCAAGGTGCTGGCCGAGACCCGGGGGGACGTACAGGAAGCGATTGACATGTCCTATTTTATCGCGGGCGAGGGGCGGCGCCTTCACGGATATACCGCGCCGAGCGAGATGCCTCACAAGGCCGCCTACTGCGTGCGGTCGCCGCTGGGGGTCGTCGGCATCATCACCCCGTGGAACTTCCCCATGGCCATCCCCTCGTGGAAGATCGTTCCGGCCCTGGTCTGCGGAAATACGGTGGTCTTCAAGCCCGCCTCCTACACGCCCCTCGTGGCCCTCAGGTTTGTCCAGATCTTCGAGGAGGCCGGCCTGCCGCCTGGGGTGCTCAACATCGTAACCGGGCCCGGGTCCGAGGTCGGGGACGCGCTGGTGGAGCATCCCCAGGTCCGCGTCGTTTCGTTTACCGGCTCCACCGAGACCGGGCTGCGGCTCGCGGAGAAGTGCGCGCGGGCGGGCAAGCGCATCTCCCTGGAGATGGGCGGGAAGAATGCCGCCATCGTCATGCCCGACGCTGATCTGGGCCTGGCCACCGACGCCCTGACCTGGAGCGCCTTTGGGACGACCGGGCAGCGGTGCACCGCCTGCAGCCGGATCATCGTCCATAGGGCCGTCAAGCCCGACCTGACCGAGCGCCTGGTCGAGCGCGCGCGCCATCTCCGATTGGGCGACGGGCTCCGGCCGAACATCGACCTGGGCCCGGTGGTGAGCGATGCCCAGCTCGAGCGCATCCACCGATACGTGGAGATCGGGCAGCGCGAGGGGGCGCGGCTCCTCACCGGCGGGACACGGATGCGGGAAGGCGAGCTGGCCCGCGGCTCCTTCTATGCACCGACGGTCTTCGACGGGGTCCGGCCGGAGATGCGGATCGCTCAGGAAGAGATCTTCGGCCCCGTCACCGACGTCATCGAGGCAGACTCGTTCGAGGCGGCCGTCACTGTGCTCAACCAGAGCCGGTACGGCCTGTCGGCGTCGATCTTCACCCGCGATATCAACGCGGCGATGCAGGCCATCGACGATCTCGACACCGGGATTGTCTATGTGAACCACGGGACGATCGGGGCGGAGGTCCACCTGCCTTTCGGTGGCACCAAGGAAACCGGCAACGGCCATCGGGAGGGCGGGCTCCAGGTCCTCGACGTGTTCAGCGAGTGGAAGGCGGTCTACGTCGACTACAGCGGCCGGCTCCAGCGGGCCCAGATCGACCGGGAGTGACGGCCCCACGGGCCCAGAGGTCGCGCGAGCACGCCCAAATGAAGGGCGGCGAGCGTTCGAATGTAGATGACCCTGCATTGAATCCCAGGTTACAATGGGGGTAACAAAATCGCCAGGAGGTGATGGAGATGCCCGTCTACATGGTCGATCGGAGTCTTCCCGGAGTGACGATCGAGCAGCTGGCCGCCGCCCAGAAAGCGGCGATCGATACGAGCAAGAAGTTTACCGCGCAGGGCAAGGCGGTTCGGTACATCCGCAGCACGTTTGTTCCCGGCGAGTCCCACTGCATGTGCCTGTTCGAGGCGTCCAACGCCGATCTGGTGAAGCAGGTGAACGAGACGGCCAAGATCCCGTTTACCCGGGTGACGGAGGCGATGGACTTGACCCCGAAGTAGCCCCCGGGGAGGCCCGTGGGTGGCCTCGCGTTCCCGGTCCCGGAATCACAAGCACGCTGCGGAAGATCCGGAGGGCGTTCCCCTTGGATCTTCCCCGTGTTTGTTTCCGAAGGAGGCCTGTCTTGAACAAGGCCGTGATGGGCATAAGGGATTGGCGCAGAACATCTCAGGAGGTGTCGACCCCATGCCCGTCCCGGTCCAACTGCCCACCGCAGCGCGCGACGAGACATTCGGCGGCGTTACGTACCACATCGAGGGAGAACTCGTCCCGGTCCTCCATCTGGAACTGGCGGCGCTGCCTGTCTACTTCGAGCACCACATCCTGCTGTGGAAGGATCCGGGCGTCGAGGTGTCGCTGAAGCCCCTCAAAGGCGCGTTCAAGCGCGTGCTCTCGGGGATGCCGGTGTTCATGACGCAGGCCAAGGGGCCGGGGCGGATCGCGTTCAGCCGCGATGGGGCGGGGCAGGTGTTCGCGCTGCACCTGAAGGTCGGGGAGGCCATCGATGTTCGCGAGCACCAGTTCCTGGCCGCGACGGATGGAGTGGACTACACGTTCACGCGGATCAAGGGGGCGGCGAACGTGTTGTTCGGCGGGACGGGCTTCTTCATCGACACCTTCACCTGCCTGCGCCAGGATGGGGCGCTCTGGCTGCACGGCTACGGCAACGTCTTTGTGGTGACGCTGGGTCAGGGCGAGCAGATCGATATCGAGCCGGGCGGGTGGATCTACAAGGACCGCACGGTCCAGATGCAGACGATCTTTCAGAAGATCTCGACAGGGGTATTCGCCAGCGCGGGCCAACTCTTCTGGAACCGGTTCACGGGACCCGGGCGGATCGCGCTCCAATCAATGTACATGCACATGCCCACGGAGTAGCGCGCGGGGTGTCCGCGGCTCTCTAGGAGAGCCGACCGGCTCCAAAGGGGGGAAGACCGCGAAGGCCGTTGTCATCCGCGAACACGGCGGACTGGACAGCCTGCGGATCGAGGAGATCCCGGTCCCGCGCCCGGGGCCGGGAGAGGCCCTGGTTCGGGTGCGCGCGGTCGGCTTGAACAACCTCGACATCTGGGCGCGCAGCGGGCCGCCGGGCGGGCGCCCCGTCTATCCCTGGACCGAGCGCCGGCTGCCGGCGGTGACAGGGGTCGATGTCGCCGGGGTCGTCGAGCAGGTCGGGCCGGGCGCCGGCGAGATGGCGGCGGGCGAGCGCGTGGTCATCAACCCGATCCTCTGCTGCGGCCGCTGCGAGTTTTGCCTCGCGGGCGAGCAGTCGATGTGCCGGGAGTATCGGATCTTCGGCGAGCACACACCGGGCGGCATGGCGG
>DATHLI010000376.1:0-2034 GCA_035488355.1 bacterium
TCGCAGCCGGCCCAGGGCGCGCTCGGCGTCCGCCTCCGTAAGCCGTCCCCGCTCTACCCACCGCGCCATGTGGCCGCGGTTGCTGGAGTGCGCTCGATCGAGCGCCTCCGCCCGCACATCCACCACCGCGGTGGCGCAGCCCGCCAGCGCGCCCAGCATCGCGATCTGGTGGCCCATCGTCCCGGCGCCCACCACGCACAACCGCCGCACCGTTTCAGGCTCCATGGATGCCCACCCCGCCGCCGATCCTTCCCGGCGCGCGACCCTTACCGGGCCGTCGCGCCCCCATCGACCACCAGCACCTGCCCGGTGACGAAATCGCTGGCGGGGCTCGCCAGAAACACCGCCGCCCCCTTCAGGTCGTCCTCGCCGCCCAGGCGGCCCATCGGGATGGTGCTGAGAATCGCCTCCCCCCGATGCTCGATCAGCCACTGCGTCATCCGGCTGGGGAAAAACCCGGGCGCGATGGCGTTCACGGTGATCCGGTGCCGCGCCCACTTCACCGCCAGATCCCGCGTGAAGGCGATCACCGCCCCCTTGCTGGCGCTGTACCCGATCGCGTCCAGCACCTCCGCGTCCGTGCCGGCGAGACCCGCCACGCTCGCGATATTGATGATCTTGCCGCCCCGCCCCGTGTCGATCATGTGGCGGCCCACCGCCCGGCTCACCAGCATGGTCCCGGTGACGTTCGTCTCGAGCACCTTGTGCCACGCATCGAGCGGCATCTCGAGGACCGGCGCGCCCCATGTCGCTCCCGCGTTATTGATGAGGACGTCCACCCGGCCGTACTCGCCGAGCGTCCGGGCCACGGCGGCCTCGACCTCCTCGGCCCGGGCCACGTCGCACGCCGCCGCGAGCGCGCGGATGCCGCGGTCCCGGAGGCGCGCGGCGGCGGCCTCGAGCTCCCCGGTCTTGCGCGCGGTCAGCGCGAGCGAGGCGCCCGCCTCGCCGAGCGCCTCCGCCATCTGGAACCCCAGGCCCCGGGAGCCTCCGGTGACGATCGCGACTTTGCCCGTGAGGTCAAACAGTTCGCGGACGTGCATGGGTCGCCTGGGCCCGTCGCAGCCGGCGCGTCAGCCGCGCGGGACCCGCGCCTCGATGGCTTCGGCCGCCCGCTGGGCCGCCGCGAGCACGCGCTTCAGGGGGACGCCGTGGCGCTCGGCGAGCGCGCGGCAGACGTCGAACTCCGGCGCCATGTTCAAGACCCCCGACCGGTCTTCGGCGATCTTGACCGGAACGGCGCCGTACTCGGTCTGGACCTCCGCGCGCCGCCGGCGCGCGGCCAGGCGGGAGACCTCGTAGACGCGCGCCCCGAGGGTCGTCGTCTCGGCGAGGAGGATGCCGTAGAGCGCCCGCACGCGGTCCGGGGCCGCGAGAACGCGCAGCAGATGGCCGGGGCGGCCCTTCTTCATCACGGCCGGAATCGTCATGACATCCAGCGCGCCGGCGTCGAGCAGCCGCGCCGTCACGTGCGGATAGATCTGCGGGTTCATGTCGTCGATGGACGTCTCCAGCACCGCGAGCCGCTCGGCGCGGTCCTCGTCAGCCGGCGCGGCGGCGGCACCGGGATCAAGGACGCCGGGGTCCCCCAGCGCCTCTCCGACAAACAATCTGAGAACGTTGGCCCGCGGCGGGTCGGCCGCGCCCGCGCCGGTCCCGATCCGCTCGAGACGCATCAAGGGCAGGGCGCCCCAGCGGGTCACGAGCGCGGACAGGAGCACCGCTCCCGTGGGCGTGAGCAGCTCACCGTCGACCTCGCCGGCATACACCGGCATCCCGGCGATCAGGGCCGAGGTCGCCGGCGCCGGAACCGGGACGGTCCCGTGGCCGGTCTTCACCCAGCCCCGCCCGAGGTTCACCGGAGAGGCGATCAGCCGGTCCAGGTTGAGGGCGCGGACGCCGGCGAGCACGCCGACGATGTCGACCAGCGTGTCCACGCCACCCAACTCGTGCAGATGCACTTCCTCGATCGGCGTCGCGTGGATCTCCGCCTCGGCGGCGGCGAGCCGCCGCAGCACCGCCGCGGCGCCGTCG
>DATHLI010000377.1:0-2939 GCA_035488355.1 bacterium
GGCTTCTCCATCGCGCGGATCTTCGCGACCATCCTATTGTACCGCGTCCGCAGCAGGTCCCCCACTTTGGTGTGTCCCGGCGACTGCTCGCGCAGGTCGGCGCCGGCGCAGAACCCGCGGCCCGCCGCCGTCAGCAGCACGCATCGGACCTCCGGAGACCGCTCCGCGTCGCGGAGGGCCTCGTTCAGCTCCTCCCCCATCTGCGCGTTGATGGCATTGAGAACGTCCGGACGGTTCAGGGTGAGGATCCGTGCTCCTCCCTGGGTATCCGCCAGCAGCGTCTCATACATCGCCGATCCTCCTCCCGGATCCCCGCTCATCGAGCAGGTCCCTCGCCATCTCGAAGACGCGGTCCAGCATCGGCTCGGTGAGTTTCCCGGTGTTGGTATTTTGCCGGCTGGGGTGGTAGCTCGCGATCAGGGTCGGAAACGCCGGCCCCGGAGCGCAGGCCGCGCCGTGGGCGAACCGCATCGCCCGAACGTCGGCGCCCTGCGCCGCCAGCAGCCTGCGGCACGCCTCGAACCCGACGCGGCCCAGGGCCAGGATCACGCGCACCCGCGGGAGGAGGGCCAGCTCCCGCGCCAGGTATGCCCTGCAGCGCGCCATCTCCACCGGAGCCGGCTTGTTCTCCGGCGGCGCGCAGCGGACCGCGGCCGTAATGTAGGCCCGGCGGAGGCGGAGCCCGTCGCCGCGGCGGACGGAGGTGGACTGGTTGGCGAATCCGGCGCGGTGCATCGCCCGGATCAGCCAGGCCCCCGAGCCGTCTCCCGTGAACATCCGGCCGGTGCGGTTGGCTCCGTGCGCGGCCGGGGCGAGGCCCACCACCAGCAGCTCGGCCCGCGGATCCCCGAATCCCGGGACCGGCTTTGCCCAGTACCTCCAGCCGGCGAATTCGCGCTTGCCCCGGGCCGCGACGGCGGCGCAATACCGGCGCAGGCGGGGGCACGCCGCGCAGGCGACGACATCCCGCGCGACCGCGGAGAGCCGATCGCGACCAACCCCCGGCGGGGTCGCTTCGAGGCGTCCGCGAGGCCCAGACCGCGAACCCGCGACTCTACGGTCCCGTCCCCTCATCGTCCGGTGAAATTCGGCGGACGCTTCTCGAGGAAGGCGTGGATGCCCTCGCGCTTGTCTTCCGAGCCGAAGAGCAGATGGAAGCACTTGCGCTCAAACTCCAGGCCGCCGCTGAGCGTGGACTCAAATGCCTGCAGGACCGCTTCTTTCGCCAACCGCACCGCGACCGGCGGCTGGGCGGCGATCTCTCGGGCCAGGCGCCTGGCCTCGTCGAGGTACACTTCCACGGGCACCACCCGGGCCACCAGCCCCAGGGCGCAGGCGTCCTGCGCCGTGAGGCTCTGGCCGGTCAGGATGAGCTCCATCGCTCGGGATTTCCCGATCGCGCGCGTGAGGCGCTGGGTGCCCCCGGCGCCCGGGATCAGCCCGAGCCGGATCTCGGGCTGGCCGAAGCGTGCGGTTTCAGAGGCAATGATGATATCGCAGGCCATCGCCAGCTCGCACCCGCCCCCCAGCGCAAATCCGCTCACGGCCGCGATGATGGGCGTGCCGATTCGTCTGATGCGGTCCCACTGCTGGAACCGGTAGGACCGCACCATGTCCACCGAGGTGGCTTCGGCAAATTCGCGCACATCCGCGCCGGCCGCGAACGCCCGATCGCTGCCGGTGAGCACGATACAGCGGACCCCCTCGGCGCGGTCGAACTCCTCCAACGCCGCGGCGAGCTCGGTCATCAGCGCCTGGTTGAGCGCGTTGAGCACCTGCGGCCGGTTGAGGGTGACCATCCCGACCGCGTCCTCGGCGGCGACACGGATGTGCTCGTACGCCATGCGTGCGTCCTCCACCCCCCGGGCGGCTACCGGGCGGTCAGCGTCGCGTCGAATCCGGCGGACCGGAGGTTGCCGACGAGGCGCTCCGCGGTCGCGCGATCGAAATACCCCCCGACCCAGACGCGATACGGCGGCCCTTCAATAATAGTGACCGCGTAACCGCGGTTCCGCAGCTGCCGAACCAGGACCTCGGCCAGCACTCGATCATCGAACACCCCGGCCTGCACGTGAAAGCGGGACGGGGGCTCCGGGATGGGGGGCGTCACGCTCGGCCCCGTCTGACCACCACCCGGCTGGTTTGGAACGATGCCGGCCGGCACCCCGGGTTCGGGCGACGCCCCGGGCGCCACCGGGACGGCCGGGGACGGACCCGGCTGGGCGTCGAGACCGGGCAGGGAGACGGATGGAGCCGCTCCGGCATCAGGCGCGGGAGACGGCGCAGCCCCGGGCGTCCCCGGCGGGCTGACCGACGGCCCCACCGGCATCGTCAACACCGGCGGCGGCGGAGTCGTCCGGAACGAGGTCTGCCCCATCAGGTACCCCGCCGCGACGGCGATGACAAAAATGCCGCCGAGCCCCAGCGCGATGAGCCCGAGGGACAGCCGCACGCCTTTGATCCCGACCGCCATCCCGTCATACTTCATGCCGCAGCCCTCTTTTCGTTTCTCTTCGAGGCTGATCCCGGGTTGCCTTCTGCCCCGCGGCGCCGCCGCCCGCGGGCTCTGCGCTCGCTCCCTCCGCCCCCATCATTCGAAGACCCGGCGGTACCTGTGGTACGCGATGAGGAAGCCGGCGCCGAGGAGCACGATCAAATAATACGAAAGGAAGCGATCGATGAGGACGGCGCTGCGGGCGACGTTGGCCGGGATCGCGCCGGGCGCAAGAAAGGCGATCAATCCGGCCATCGAGACTTCTGTCACCCCCACGCCGCCGGGGATCAAGAGCGCCATGCCGAGCATCGCCGCCCCAAGGTAGGCGAACGCCACGAACGGGAGCCCCAGGCCGATGCCCATGGCCCGAAAGACGACGGCGACGCGGGCAACATCCAGCGCCGCGACCGCCGACGTCAGGAGCAGGAGGAGCCACAGCGTCCGC
>DATHLI010000378.1:0-14266 GCA_035488355.1 bacterium
CCGGCTGCGCTACCTGCAGGACCCGCGGGCCATCGCGGTGATCCAGGCGGCGGCGCAAAAAGCCGGTTGGATCTCGCGGCCGTCGCCGAGGAAGGGTGTCTCGCCGTCCGGGCTGGCCACCGGACGCGGGATCGCCTATGCCCCCCGCGGCAACACCCGGCTGGCCACGATCGCAGAGGTGGAGGTGAATCAGGCCACCGGGCAGGTTCACATCACCCGTCTGGTGATCGCGCACGACTGCGGGCTGATCGTCAACCCGGACGGCCTGCGGGGCACGATCGAAGCGAACCTGATCCAGTCGACCAGTTGGGCGCTCAAGGAGGAAGTGCAGTTCGACCGGTCGGGCGTGACCAGCGTCGACTGGGCCACTTACCCCATCCTCAGGACGCCGGACGCCCCGGACACGATCGACATCGTCCTGATCAACCATCCGGACATGCCGCCGTCGGGAGCCGGGGAACCGGCCTCGGTGGCCACGGCCCCGGCCATCGCCAATGCGATCTACGACGCCACCGGCGCGCGCGTCCGCACCGCGCCCCTCACGCCCGCCCGCGTGAAGGACGCGCTCCTGCGCCGAGCCTAGGCGATCACTCCGAGGGCAAAGATGGACGCGGCGAACAAAGTGGCCATCGTGACCGGCGCCGGATCGGGCGTCGGCAGGGCCGTCGCGCTGGCTCTGGTGGGCGCGGGGTATTCGGTCGTGCTCGCCGGACGCCGCCGTGAGCAGTTAACCGCGACGGCCGAGGCGGCGGGATCGGAAGGACAGACGTTGGTCGTCCCCACCGACGTCACCGATCCGTCGTCCGTGAGAACCCTGTTCGCCAGGACGAAAGCGGCCTTCGGCCGGCTCGACCTGCTGTTCAACAACGCCGGGGTCGGGGCGCCTCCTGTTCCGCTCGAAGATCTCACGCACGAGCAGTGGAAGACGGTCGTCGAGACCAACCTCACGGGCGCGTTTCTCTGCACCCAGGAAGCGTTCCGGCTGATGAAGAGCCAGGACCCCCGCGGCGGCCGCATCATCAACAACGGCTCGCTGTCCGCGTACAGCCCCCGGCCGAACTCCGCGCCGTATACGGCGACGAAGCACGCGATCACCGGCCTCACCCGGTCGGCCTCGCTCGACGGCCGGAAGTACGACATCGCCTGCGGGCAGATCGACATCGGCAACGCCGCCACCGACATGACGGCGCGCATGGAGGGGGGCGTCCCCCAGGCCGATGGGTCGATCCGCGCCGAGCCGCGGATCGACCCGGACAACGTCGCGCGCGCGGTCGTCTACATGGCGAGCCTGCCGCTGGATACCAACGTCCAGTTTCTGACCGTGATGGCCACCAAGATGCCGTTCGTCGGCCGCGGGTGAACGCCATCCGCCGTTAGCGGAAGGACCCGGGAGCCTGCCGCCGAAAGTCGCCCCGATGAGCGCCATCGAGGAGACGGGGTCCGGCGCCGATCGCCGGTGGCTCCGCCATAGCGTTGCGACGCTGGCGTATCGGGGAGGTAAGGTGCTGCGCGGCGCGCCCCCCGGCTTCGCGGAATTCCGTCTCTCCGAGACCACCCGGACTCCGGGGGAAATCCTGGCACATCTCGGCGACCTGCTCGAGTGGGCATTGTCCATGGCCCGGGGAGACCGGGCCTGGCACGATTCCGCGGCGCTCCCGTGGGACGCAGGGGTCGAGCGCTTCTTCGCCTCGCTCGCGGCCTTCGACGCCTACCTGGCCTCCGGCGCTCCGCTCGTGGCGCCGGCAGAAAAGCTCTTCCAGGGCCCCATCGCCGACGCGCTGACGCATGTCGGACAGATGGCCACGCGCCGCCGCCTCGCGGGCGCGCCCATCCGCGGCGAAAACTACTTCGTCGCCGAGATCGTCGCGGGCCGTGTCGGGCCCCAGCAATCGGCGCCGCGCCGGGAGTTTGAGTGAGGAGCCACCGCCAGCCGATGCGACCTTGACCGCCGGCGCCGCGCCCCCCTTGGATCCGGGACGGATTCTTTGGCTGAACAATACGCTGCAGATTCTGTCCACCGTCGCGTGGTACGTTGTCGCTCCGTTCATCCCTCTCTACCTCGCCGCCCAGGGGGCGCCGGCCGGCGTGATCGGCGCCATCATCGGGTTCTCGGGCGTCGTGCCGCTGCTGATCGCCCTCCACGCCGGCGCGCTGGTGGACGAGCGTGGCTCCGCCCTGGTCACGCAGGCCGCGGTGATCCTGTACGCCGTCGCCGGCGTGATGTTGACGGCGCTGCACGCCGTCTGGGCGGCGGCCGCCGCGTACGCGCTCATGGGAATCGCCAACATCGGGTGGGCGGTGGCGTCGCAGGCCGTGGTGGCCGCGGCCAGCACCCCGGCGACGCGGGTCCGGAACTACGGATACTATTCACTGTGGAACTCGGCGGGAGCGGTCGTCGGCCCGGTGATCGGAGGCTTCGTCACCGGCCACTTCGGCTACCGGACGGCGTTCGCGCTGGTGTGGGTCCTGATGATCCCCTCGCTGCCCATCGCCGGCCGGCTCCCCGGCGCATCCGCGGCGCCCCTGCGCGCCGTCTCGCTCGCGATGGCCCACCGGCTCGTCCATACCATCCTGCGCGAGCGTGGGGTCGGCGCCGTCCTGTTCATTTCGTTCATCGTGGTCTGCGCGCAGACCCTGCAGCAGACATTCTACCCGCTCTACCTGAGCACGGTGGGGCTGTCCCCCACCCTGATCGGGATCGTCATCGCCGCGATCAGCCTGGGCTCAATGGTCGTCCGCTCGCTGCTGTCGCGCGGCGTCGACCGGTTCGGGTACGCGGGGCTGCTCAACGGCGCGACGGCGCTCCTGGCGGTCACGCTTGGGATCACCCCGCTGCTGCGGCAGTTTTGGCCGCTCGTGGCGGTGTCGGCGCTCATGGGGGCGAGCCTCGGCTTCACGCAGCCGCTGACCATGAGCCTGATGGTGGAGTCGGTGGCCGCGGAGCTCTGTGGAGTCGCGCTCGGGATCCGCCAGGGCGTGCAGCGCCTCGGGGCGATCTTGAGCCCGGTGGCGTTCGGCGTGGTGACGGCGGCCTTCCGGATCGAGTGGGCGTTCTTCCTTGGGAGCGCGACACTCTTGGGCGCCGTGCCCATCATCGCGAGCGTGACCGGACACCTCGGGTCCCCATCGCGTCCGGGCCACGCCCTCCTCCCCGCCTCCAACTCCTCTTCGGGGGCTCCCTCTCGGAGCGATTGAGCGGCGCTTCCCTCCCACGCGACCGGCGGTGCGGACCCAGCCGCCGCGTCGCTCAGCCACCGAGATACAGCCTCCGCACCTCATCATTGTTGGCCAGGTCCGCGGAACGGCCCTCCAGGGCCACCTTGCCGGTCTCCAGGACATACGCCCGCGTGGAGATCTGGAGGGCCATTCGGGAGTTCTGCTCGACGAGGATCACCGTCACCCCATCGTCGCGGTTGATCGCCCGGATCGCCCGGGCGATCTCCCGAACGAGTTGGGGCGCGAGACCCAGCGACGGCTCGTCCAGCAGCAGCGCCTTTGGGCGGGCCATCAGCGAGCGGCCGATCGCGACCATCTGCTGCTCGCCTCCGGAGAGGGTGCCCGCCTGCTGCCGGAGGCGCTCCCCCAGACGCGGAAAGCGCGCACAGACCCGCTCCAGGTCGTGATCAATCTCCCTGGAGTCCCGGCGGGGGAAGGCGCCCATCAGGAGATTGTCCCGCACGCTCATGAAGGGAAAGAGGTGGCGTCCTTCGGGCACCATGGAAAGCCCCAGCCCGGCGACGATCCGATCCGGGGTCAGGCCGTCGATCCGCCGGCCATCACACCAGATTTCGCCGGCGGTAATCGGTGCCAGGCCGGTCAAGGCGCGCAACGTGGTCGTCTTGCCGGCGCCGTTCGCTCCGATCAGCGCGATGATCTCCCCGGCATCCGCGGCCAGGGACACGTGCTCGATCCCCCGGACCTTGTCATAGTGGACGCTGACGCGCCGCAGCGCGATGTGCGGACTAGACACCGAGGTCCTCCTCCGCGCGCCCGAGATAGGCCTCGATCACCGCCGCGTCCCGCTGAATCTCGCCCGGGGTGCCCTCTGCGATCTTCCGACCGAAATTGAGCACCATGATCCGGTCGCTGATGCGCATGACCGCGCGCATGTCGTGCTCAACGAGCAGGACGGTGACCCCGCGGTCCCGGATGCCGCGGACCATCTCGACCGCCCGATCGGTCTCCTGGGGGTTCATCCCGGTGAAGGGCTCGTCGAGCAGCAGCAGCTTGGGGGCCGCCGCCATGGCGATGGCGATCTCGAGGCCGCGGAGGTATCCGTGAGGCAGGGAGCGCGCGGGCTCGTGCGTCACACGCCCCAGATCGAGATAGTCGAGGATCTCAACGGCGCTCCCGCGGATGGCGGCCTCGTCGCGCCGCGCCAGGGGGCTGTTGAGGAGCATGCCGAAAGCGCCGGCCCGCACGCGCAGGTGATGGCCGATCACCACGTTTTCGAGCGCCGTCATGTCCTTGAAGATTTGCGTCTCCTGGGAGGTGCGGACCACACCCTTCCGGGCCACGAGGTGCGGCGCCAGCCCGGTGATCCGTTCACCATCGAACCGCACGAGCCCGCCGGTGGGTCTGAGAAACCCGGTGATCAGCTTAAAAAGGGTGCTCTTCCCGGCGCCGTTCGGCCCGATAATGCTGAGGATCTCGCCGCGATTGACGCTGAAGCTCACATGGTCCACGGCGGTGAGGCCGCCGAACCGTTTCGTGAGGTCCCGCGTCTCCAGCACGGCAGTCCTCTCACGGCCGACGCGGAGGCGTCGGGATCCGCCTTCCCAGGCCTGCCGGAGCCATCCGCAGGCTCAACAGCCCGTTGGGAAGCCAGAGCATGGCGAGAATCATGATCATGGCGTAGATGAGCGTCTGGTACTGGCGCAGCTCCGCGAGCAGCTCAAAGCTCAGGAAGAGCACGAACGTGCCGGCCACCGGGCCGAAGACGTACGAGAGCCCGCCGAGGAAACAGTAGAGCATGAAGAAGATCGAATCCGGCACCGTGAAGCTTGATGGATAGATGCTCTGCTGTGAGGCCGTGAAGAACGCCCCGCCGATCCCGGCGAAGCCGGAGCAGATGGCGAATGCCGCCATGCGATACTTGGCCACATCGATGCCGATACCGGCGGCGAGCCCCTCGTCCTGGCGGAGGGATCGGAAGATCCAGCCCAACCGGCACCGGTCGATGCGGTAGATGAGCAGCAGCCCGGCGATCAGGGTGCCGGCCGCCAGGTAGTAGAATGCCAGATCCTCGTTTCCGGCGCTGAAGCCGGGGACGAGCACGAATCCAAACAGCGCGAGCGGGCCGGGGGGAGGAATGTTGAGGATGCCGGTGGCGCCCCGGGTGAGGCCCGCGAGGTTCAGGGCGGCGAGCCGGACGGCCTCCGTCAGGCTCAGCGTCAGCATGGCGAAGTACACGCCCCGCAGGCGCAGGATGGGCCAGCCGATCACCAGGGCGAGCAGCGCCGCGATCAGCCCCGAGGCGGGGAGGGCCAGCCAGAATGACGCCCCGGCCGCCGTGGTCATCACCGCGGTCACGTACCCGCCGATCAGGGCGAACGCCGCCTGGCCGATGTTGATCCGGCCGATCGCGAACGTCAACCAAACCCCCAGGCTGATGAAGCTCAACATGGAGGCCGTCGTCACGACGCCGAGCAGGTATGGCGAGTCCCGAAGCAGGAACGGGATCGCCACCAGGTAGGCGGCCAGCGCCGCCGCCGTGGCGAGGACCTTGCGCGTCATGACGCCGCCGCGCCGCTCAACCCCATGGGCGTCCCATGATCCCCTGCGGACGGAAGACGAGGAACACGATCACGCCGACCAGGATCAAGAGGTACGTCACCGAGCCCGGAATGAAGAAGTAGCCGACCGCTTCGGCGAAGCCCAGCACCACCGCCCCGAGCATCGCGCCCGAGACCACGCCCGCGCCGCCGATCATGATCATGATGAAGGCCTTGATCGTGATGGGGGTGCCGGCGCCCGCGTTCACGGCAAACTCGGTGACGAGCAGCCCGCCCGCGACCCCGGCGAGGGCCGCGCCGATGGCGAAGCCGAGCGCCCGGTAGCGGTCGAGGTTGACGCCCATCAAGGCGGCCGCCTCTTTGTCCTGCGCGATCGCCCGCAGCCCGCGGCCCGGCCGTGTGTATTGCATGAACAGGAGAAACGCGCCGATGAGCCCGAGGGTCAGGACAAAGATCAGCACCCGGCCGGCAGGCACGAACGCATTGAAGACATGGTACACACCGGGGGCGACGGGGGGAACGCCTCGCTGCTTCTCCCCGAACACGACGAGAGACAGGCTGTCCAGCAGGAGCGCCGTCCCCGCCGCCAGGAGCATGGTGCTCTCCTCGCGCGTCGTGATCCGGAGGACCCGGCGAAAGAACAGCCGCTCGAAGGCCAGGCCGACGGCGGCCACCGTCGCCGCCGACGCCAGGAGCGCCAGAAAATAGTTCAGGCCAAAGAGCCCATAGAGATAATACGTGACGAAGCCGCCCAGCACATACATTTCCCCGTGGGCGAAATTCAACACGCCCATGATCGCGAAGATCAGCGTGATCCCGAGCGCGATCAGGGCGTAATTGGCCCCGAGGATCAACCCGTTGGCGACGACCTGTTCGATCGATGCCCACCCGGGTGAGCGGGACCCTTCCGGGGCCCGCTCACCCCGCAGGACGGGAGGGCTGCGCTGCTACTCGACGCTGCCGATGAAGAGTGTTCTGAACTTGCCGTCCTCGAACACGTTCACCACCATCGGCACGCCGATCTGGCGCGGCTGGCTGAAGTAGGCGGCACCCACAAACTTCAGCGTCTTGGCTTCCTTGAGGAAGGGGTTCTGGACCTGGAACGTGGGGATCGCTTTCTTGAAGGCTTCGACGTCGGAGATCGCCTTCGGGCCCGCGAGCGCCAGCGTCCGCAGGATCATCTCCAGCGCGTAGACTTTGGTGCCGGCCTCGTCGTTCCACTCGCCGGCCACCTTGGTGTACCGCTGGACGAACTTGTCCATATACTCGCTTCGGATCTCGGGGGTGCTGGCGCCGCCGACCGAGATGAACCCGTTCGCCGCCTTGGCCGCCACCTCGTTCAGGATCTTCGCGTCCTGCGCCGTCTCCGTGCTGAGCAGGCCTTTATAGCCCAGCTGGCGGGCCGTCCGGATCAGGAGCGGGGCATCCGCCGGGGCCACGCCCGAGAGCACGATGAGATCGGCGTTTTGCCGGACGACGCGCGACATGACGGGGGTGAAGTCCGTTGTGCCCGGCTCATAGGTATCCTCGGAGGAGGCGACCGTGAGGCCGAGCGCCTTTGCCGCCGCCACCCCCTCGGTGCGCTGGTTGAGCGGGTCGGATTCGTTCCGGGCGATGAAGCTGACGCTCCGGACGCCTTTTTGCGTCTTCAGGTACTTGTAGATCACCGGACCCGCCTGGTAGGAGGCGATCATGCCGAGGATCGAGTTGCTGCGCGGCGGCGTGTAGAGCGACTTGGAGAAGGCGTACGGGATGTTAATGGCCTTGGCCTTCTCCATCACCGGCACGATGGCGGCCGCCGTCGTGTCGACGTTCGGCCCGATGATGTATTTGATCTTCTCCTGATACGCCAGGCGCTCGGCGCCCGCGACGGAGACCTTGGGATCGTTCCGGTCGTCGATGCTGGCGACCTCGATGCGGTACTTCTCCCCGCCGATTGACCAGCCGCCCTGCTCATTGATCAGCTGCGCCGATGTCTCCGCGCAGTACCGGTTCACGAGGCCCCACGAGGCGGCCGGACCGCTCATCACGCCGAGCACCCCGATCTTGAGGACCTTCTGCTCGGCGTTCACCGAACCATTGGGCACGGTCAACGCGACCGCGCCGGCGATCATGGCGGGCACTACCGCCCTCAGCACGTTCATAGACGCTGCCCCTCCTCCCCCATTCTCTTGGAGCCGGCTCCGCTCGCGCCATCGGGGAGCCGTCTCCTCCTTGCTTCACCGGGATTCCATTCCTGGTGCCCGGCTCCCTTCCATGCCACTCCGCAGGCTCACGCGACGAACAGCTCGCGCGGAAAGTTCGTGATCACCTCGCAGCCGGTCCGGCCGACGAGCACGGTTTCGCTGATGATGATCCCGTAGCGGCCGAGGTCGTAGAATCCGGGGACGAGGTGGAAGGTCATGCCCGTTCGGAGGGGCCGCTCGTCTCCATCCCAGATCGACATGATATGCCCCTCGCCCCAGTCGGGCGCATAATTGATTCCGACCGAGTAACCCGTGCGGTGCCCCAGCAGGTGCCCCAACCCGTACTTCTGGAACACCGCTTTGCTCGCATTGTGCGCCTCCCCCGAGGTCGCCCCCGGCCTGATCGCTTCGAGCACGCGCTCCAGCGCCTCCCGCACGATCGCGCCCCGCCGCGCCACTTCGTCGCTCGGCCGGCCGACGGTGCCGCAGCGGTACAGTGCCGCGCAGTAGCGTTTGACCACGCCGGGAAGCTCGTAGTTGAGGACATCCCCCGCCAGATACGTCCGCCCCGCCCACGTGCTGTGGCACAGGCTCGTCCGCGGGCCGCTGGTGATGAACGGCGGCAGGCCGGCATATTCGCCGCCCCCCCGGATCAGCTCGGCCGACATGGCCCCGGCGACCTCGTTCTCCGTCGTCCCCGCCCGCGAGGCCCCGATCGCCACCCGCATCGCGCCTTCGGCCGCCCGGGCTCCCGTCCGGATATGCGCCAGTTCCTCATCGGACTTGATCACCCGCTGCTCCTCGATCAACCGGGAGGCGTCCACGAACCGCCCCCCCGCTTGTTCAACGCTCTGCTGAAGCTGGAGATACCGCTTCGGACTGACAAACCAGGCGTCCGCTTCGGCGCCCACCATCCTGCCGGACACCCCCAGCTCGTGCAGCAGCCCCAGCGTCGCCTCGACCGGATCCTGCCGATCTTCGTAGCCCACGGCCAGCCGCGACCAGGTCCGCCCCAGCGTGTTGGTGGTTTCGATGCGGCGCAGGACGTTGATCGGCGGCCGGTCCGGGGTCACCACGCAGGCCTGGTAAAAGTAATATCCGGGGGTGTCGTGGCCGGTCAGGTAATAGATATTCTCCGGCGTGAAGCTGATGAACGCCGCCAGATCGCGCGCCGCCATCGCCCGGCGCGTATTGTCCAGCCGCCGCCGGAACTCCGCTTCGCTGAACGGGAGCGTGCCGACCAGAGGCCCCGTCCCCTCCTCAATCCGCCCTCGTGAGGTCTCCACCGTCCCCTCCTTCTGGCAACGGGCCGTCGCGCAGCCGGAGTATCCTTGGGTGGGCGCACCGGGATCTCCTTTGCGGGTGGTGCGGTGCCGCCACTCCGGTCACCCCGATCCGCCCAGGTGTCGCCCTTGTCTTCGCCAAATGCCTACGGTGACGCGATCTCGATGGGGCGACCCATGCGCGGTCGCTGGGAGGGGGGTCTCAATGACCGGCGCGCGGGAGTACGATCCACACGTTGTCGTCGAGCTCCTGGGCCGCAAGACGCACATCCTCGACCTGTCGCGCGAGATCGGCCCGGACATTCCGATCTATCCGGGCCACGCGAAGGTGGCGTTCTGGTGGCACCTCACCCACGACGAAGTGAAGCACTACCGGATCCATCCGGAGTCACGGTTCGGCGGATACGCCGTCAAAGGGATGGCCCTCTGCGATCATGTCTCCACCCACATCGACGCCGTCTACCACTTCAACAGAAACCGCCCCGACCTCACCGTGGAGCGCATCGGGCTGGAGACGCTCATCACCCCTGGGGCGTGGATCGACGTGTCCTCGGTGCCGCCGCGCACGCACATCACGCTGCCGCATGTTCAGCGGGCGCTCTCCGGCGCCGGGGTGACGCTGCGGCCCGGCATGACCTTGCTGTGTTACACGGGAGCATCGAAGCACTGGGATGATCCGGTCCGGTTCAATTCGGAGTACCCCGGGTTCGATGAAGAGGCCTCGCGCTGGCTCCTCGACCAGGGGCTCGTCAACGTCGGGACCGACGCGCCGAGCACCGACAACCCCGCCGACACCCGGTACCCGAACCACCTGGTCCATGGGGAACGGTGTGTGCCGCACACCGAGATCCTGGCGAATATCCACCGTATTCCCCGGCACACCGGCTTCTCCGTCATGATTCTGCCGCTCCGATTCCAGGGGCTCACCGGCTCACCGGTGCGCGCGCTGGCCCTCTGGACGGATGAATGACAGGGAACAGGGGGGACGAATGGCGGAGTCCTTCAAGCGCGGCTGGCAGGTGAACATTGCCGTCGTCGATTCCGGCGCCAACCTGGTCGCGTTTGTTCGCATGGACGGCGCGCCGCTCGCGTCGATCGCCATCGCCGAGCACAAGGCGCGGACCGCCGCGAAAAACCGCCGGCCGACCAAAGTCTTTGAGGACGCTGTGCAAAAATCCGGCTTCACGTACCAGTTGTCGCTCGAATCATCGGCGCCATTGGGTGTTCCGGCGGCACCGGCTCACAGGATGAACTGGTGTGCATGGCCGGCGCAGCCACGGTCAACAAATAACCGATCCACCCGGCTCAATCGCGACCACGACCCCACCTGGAGCAGTCCCGGCCGCTCCCGAGCCTTCCTCAACGCTGCCTCAAAAGAGCGGGGCCGGCTTCATCGATGACGAAGCCGGTCCCGGATCTCTATCGATTCTCAGTGCGCGCGCTCTCTACCGTTCCAAACGCTCCTCGATCGTTATTGTACTTGAGCTCCCCGGCCCATCACCATCGAGATGTCCTCTCGAGGCTGACTTGCGTGCCCCTTCCGGGCGGTCCCGGACGCTGCCTCCATCCACACGGCAGCTCCGGTCCCGGCGAACCAGGCGATCGTCAGCACAGACGCGATCAGGTAGACGGTCCTGTGCGGGGTGAGCCCAGAGAGGACCTGGGCCACTCCGGTGATGATGCTGAAGGAACCAATCATTCCGTAGTAGCCATTCATCCTCAACATGATGCTTCCGATGACGAGCACGCCGAGGCCCAGAGCCACGCCTCCCAGATCGAGGAAGGCGTTGGCCGTTCCGTTCACCGCATAGAAGGCGATCGCGGCTCCCGTCTTGTTGGTCACATGGAACTGAACGAGAGACCCCAGTCCAACCTGCCTGATGAAGGCCCCAACGGCAAATCCGATCACGCCGACGACCCCGAGCGCGAGTCCAATCTGCGTCCAATCAGGAGCGGCTTCCCGGAGGCGATCGGCGACAGCGAGCAGCAGGATCAGGCCCAGAAGCGGGGCCAGGACGGCCCCCGGGAGATTGATCCACGAAAGCATATCTTGGTGTCTGTGCGCGAAGACCAGGTACTTGTGCGGACTTTCCTGGGCGGACAGGCTGAGGTGCGCTGACGGGATGATAACGGCGACACCCAGCAAGTGCCACGCCGCGGCCAGGCCTGCGAGGATGCCCGCGCCACCACCCAACCGGCGGAGGTTCTGCATGGTCATCACCTTCCTGAGGGCCGCCATTCTCGATGCACATCGGGCGACCCCTAAAGGTGGACGATGCCCCGAACGCCTCCAATTTAGACCAAACGTCCGTTCGTATCCCTTGAGTCCCGCGAAAAGCGTCCAAATCCTTGACTCGGCCCCGCCCGAGAGACTGGTGAATTGCGCCAGGAGATCGTTACACACCCGTGGAGGCGAGGGTCAAGTCCTTGTTTCATCACATCAGACAGGGAGATTAGGGACAGGGACCATTTTTATTAGAGGGCATTGGCCACCAAAGGGCCCCGCAGGGTTGGGTTTGTGGAGCACGATGTTCCCCCCCATCAACACGTGGGGAAACCCGTCCGTAAAAGTCGTATAGGTTTTCGATCCTACCACTGCGATGTCGAATTGGTCAACCCCCTTGCCCGGCTGACCGTCGTCAGCGGCCCGCACCACAAAGTCGGCGGTACCGTACAGGTTTGTACTGGCCCTGCCGCAGATGACACGGGCATTGAGGTCACCAGCGGGATCTGGTAAGTATGCCGTGATTATGATCCAGTGAACTTTCAGGCCCACGCCGTGGTCGATGTACTCCAGATGACCCCACAAGCCATGTCCGTCCCCTCCCTCCTTGCATGAGCCGCCGACTCCGAAGTTCGCATGGTCACCGTTAGTGGTGGGGATGATGAAGCCGCCGCCTGTCAGGAAATCACCTCCGCTGGCGGGGCATGTAGCCTGGGCCCCGGCGAAGTCTCCCGCAAACAGTAACGGCGCTGCTCCAAGTACGACTACTGCGAATATGCAGGCTACTCTACGCATCGGTCTCCTCCGCTCGAATCGTGACGATTCCTTGGTGCGCGCCGCTCGGACCGCGCCGCTCTTCTGGAGCAACCAACCCGCCTAGCGACGCCCTGGTCAGCCTTCAGAAGCTGGCCCGCACGGCCGCCGCTCGCCCGCCGCTGGAGCCGGCCGTCGCTGTTGCAATCACCACATCCTCAACGCCGGGGACCGTGATGTGGAGCGCGTTCACCACGATAGTGCCGTCGGGTAGCATTTGCTGCTCGTTGAGGATCATCGCGCCGCCACCCGGGATACTGATCGACTGGTTCGGGGCACCGGTCACCACCACGGGGATCCCATTGATCGAGAGGTTGTCGACTTCTGCACTGCCGGCACCCGCACTGCCAAGGACCTCCGAGGCTCGGGCCATGACGAAGGCGGCGCCTATCGTCGTCCCGGCGGCGCCCAGGGACAGATCGGCAAGCGAAGCCTCGGAGTCAATCTGGTTAGGGTAACCGATCGTGGTGGCATGGAGGACATCCCCGGCGAGCAATGCCGCGGGGATATTGCCTGCGAGCGCCGATGCGTCAAGAGCGTCACTACTCCCCGCTGCCAGCGTCCCAGTGTCCGCAAGCGCCGCCGTCGTGGTCCAGGTAGTTACCAGTGTTGTGGTTCCAAGTTGAGCCCTGGTCGGCGCGGGCCATCCAAGCATCCCGACCAACAGCACACCATAGAAGACGATGGTCAAACCGCGAGAAATCGCTAATCGCATCGAGACCCTCCAAAGTACGGTTGATGGAAACGGCCGCGATCGACTTCCAGAGGATGCTCTTCTGCCGCAAATTAGCGGACTGCCCACCCCCTCTCGTTCTCTTGCAGGGGAGGAACGGCAAGGGCAGATAGGATCCGGAGCCTCTTTCCCCTTGCGTCCAGGACCGAACGGCAGAGGACCCCCCTCTGAGCCCATCCGCCCCCGAGTACGGGTCCAGGATTAAGGTAAAGACTAGCAAGGGTTGGCCCAACTTGAATACGGTAAAGACCCTATTATCTACAAAAATAGTCTAAGGAATCAGCCCAATGGTGATAGCGGACTCTTTCGGTCAGTGATGCAGGCACTCTCCTCATGGTGTTTTATTGTCCTAAACATCAGAGCATCCAAGCTAACCCATCGAGTGATCGGACGTTGAGGAACGTGGTTTGCCGTGACGAAAATACTTGCCACTGTGCTACAACGCGGAGGGACGAGGGATGGATGAGCCTGAGGACCATGCGGGAGCGCTAGCGGCGGTACTGAGCGGACACGAGATCGTGGATCTCTCGGTGACCACGGGCGAGCGGTGGCCGTGCTGGTGGCCAACCCAGATGCCGTTTCAGCAGAAGGTGTGGAACTGGTTCGCCGAGGCGGGGCATCCATCGCCGGTCCACGCATACATGGGGCCCGTGCACATCCGGTGGATGACGATTGACGACCACTGCGGAACCCACGTCGACGCGCCGGTCCACTTCATCCCTCCGCCGGATTCGGGGCTGCCGAACGCAGGCCCGCTCGGGACTCAAAGTGGCGAACAGATTCTACTGCGGGATCTGATCGGTCCGGCGGCCGTGATCGATGTGAGCGCGCTTGCCGCCCAGGGGGGGCCGGGCGCAAGCCCGTGGATCACCCCGGCGCACCTCAGGCAGTGGGAAGCCGCCCACGGCGCGCTCCGGCCTGGTGAGATCGTGCTCCTGCGCACCGGGTGGGATCGACACTATCGGGCATGGCCCGACGGCCGGGCATACGCGTTCGATCCCATCGTGACGCGGTCGGGACCCGGCTGGCCGGCGCCAACGGCAGAGACGGTCGAGTACATTCACGCGAAAGGGGTGATCACGGTGGGCCTCGATGCGCCGAGCATCGGGGCGGCCCAGGACGCGGTGACCGCGCATGTCGCAGGGCTCAGGCGGGGAATGCGCTACATCGAGAACCTGACCGGCCTGGAGCGTCTCCCTCCCCGCGGCGCGCATTTCGTCTTCCTGCCCATCAAGGTAGAGGGCGCAACGGGCTGCCCGGGGAGGGCGATCGCGCTCCTCCCCCGGCCGGCC
>DATHLI010000379.1:0-2499 GCA_035488355.1 bacterium
CGTCATCCGCTCACCGCACATCGACAAGGAATCGATGGAGCACTTCGAGCTCCGGACGTACAAGCGCCTGATCGATATCCTCGAGCCGACGTCCAAGACCGTGGACGCGCTCATGCACCTCGACCTCCCGGCCGGCGTCGATATCAAGATCAAGGTGCTGGCGGGCGCGGAGTGAGCGACGATGCCTGCGCTGCTCGGTAAAAAGCTCGGCATGACCCAGGTCTTCGACGAGGCGGGCAACGTCGTGCCGGTGACCGTGGTTGAGGCGGGTCCCTGCCTCGTCGTCGGCGTCCGCACCCAGGAGCGCGAGGGGTACGCGGCGGTCCAGTTGGGATTCGGCGAGGTGGCGGAGGGCAAGATCAACAAGCCCGCCCGCGGCGTGTTCGCGCGCAAGGGGCTCAAGCCCCACCGGGTGATCCGCGAGGTGCGCCTGGCGCAGGGCGAGCAGGCCGAGGTCGGGCAGTCGATCAAGGCGGACGTGTTCGCCAAAGGCGACCGGGTCGATGTCGTGGGCGTGAGCAAGGGCAAGGGGTTTGCCGGGGCGATGAAGCGGCACAACTTCGGCGGACAGCGGGACTCCCACGGGAACAGCCTGATGCACCGAGCGGTCGGCAGCGTCGGCATGAGCAACGTCGCCAGGGTGCTGCCCGGGACGCGCGCCCCCGGACGCCTGGGGGGAGCGCGCTCCACCGTCCGGGGCCTGTCCGTGGTCTCGGTCGATCCGGAGCGCAACGTGATCTTGATCCGGGGCGCGCTGCCTGGTCACCGGGGGAGCCTCGTGCTCGTCAGGAAAGCCGGAGGCCGCGCATGAGCATGGTGACGGTCTACGACGCCCAGGGCAAGCAGGTCGGTGAGGTCCCGCTGCCCCCGGTGCTCGAGACCAAGCCGCACACGGCGGTGCTCTACGAAGCGCTGATCTGGCAGCTCGCCGGCCGCCGCCGGGGAACGCACTCGACGCTGACCCGCGGGCTGGTCGACCGGAGCACCCGGAAGTTGTACCGGCAGAAAGGGACCGGGCGCGCCCGGCACGGAGGCCGAGGCGCGCCGCTGTTCGTCGGGGGCGGAATCATCTTCGGGCCGACCCCCCGGGACCACGGGTACCGGCTCGCCAAGCGGGTGCGCCGCCTGGCGCTCCGTTCGGCGCTGGCGGCCAGGGCGGCCGCCGGGCAGTTCGCCGTGCTCGACCGGCTGGACCTGGAGGCGCCCAAGACGAAAGTCCTGGCCGGTCTGGTGCGCGGGCTCGGCTGGGCGGCGCCGCCGCAGAAGCGCGGCGGCGTCTTGCTGATCACGGCCGCGCCGGATCAGAAGGTGACGCGGTCGGCCGCCAACCTGCCCGGGCTGCGCGTGCTCCCCGCGACCGCGCTCAACGTGCACGACATCCTCGCCTGCGAGCACGTGCTCGTGATGCGGGAGGCGCTCGAGCGGATCGCGGAGGCGGTCACGTCATGAACGACCCGCGCGAGGTGATCCGCCGTCCCATCGTGACGGAGAAGAGCATGCGGGGCACCACGATCAACAAGTACACCTTCGAGGTCGATCGGACGTCCCCCAAGCCGGTGATCCGGGAGGCCGTGCAGCAGCTCTTCAAGGTGAAAGTCACGAAGGTGAATGTGATCTCCATTCCCGGCCGCGCCCGGCGCCGCGGGCAGCACCACTATCAGGAGCCGGCGTTCCGCAAGGCGGTGGTCACGCTGGCGGAAGGCGACAAGATCGACCTGGAGCAGCTGGGGTAGCGGGATGCCGGATCGAGCGGAGGCCTGATTCGATGGGCGTGAAGAAGTTCAAGCCGGTGACCCCAGGGCGGCGGTTCATGACCGTCTCAACCTTCGAGGACATCACCGCCACGGAGCCCGAGCGGGGGCTGCTGCGTCCGCTCAGGTCCCGCGGCGGCCGCAACGCGCAGGGGAAACTGACCGTCCGGCACCAGGGGGGCGGCCACAAACGCCGGTATCGGCTGATCGACTTCAAGCGCGACAAGGACGGGATCGCCGCCCGGGTCGCCAGCATCGAGTACGACCCGAACCGGTCCGCGCGGATCGCCCTCCTCCACTACCGGGACGGCGAGAAGCGCTACATCCTGGCCCCGGTCGGCCTGGGGGTGGGCGACGTCGTCGCCTCGGGCTCCGAGGCGGAGATCAGGCCCGGCAACACGCTGCCGCTGCGCGCGATCCCGCTCGGGACGTCGGTCCACAACGTGGAACTGCAGATCGGTCGGGGCGGACAGCTGGTGCGGAGCGCCGGGACTGCCGCCCAGGTGATGGCCAAGGAAGGCGAGTACGCGCAGCTCCGCCTGCCGTCTGGCGAGGTGCGGATGATCCACCTCGACTGCCGCGCCACCGTGGGGCAGGTGGGCAACCTCGATCACGAAGCGATCATGATCGGCAAAGCCGGCCGGTCGCGCTGGCTGGGCCGGCGCCCCCACGTGCGTGGCGTGGCGATGGACCCGTCGAGCCATCCGCACGGCGGGGGCGAGGGCAAGTCGCCGATCGGGATGCCCGG
>DATHLI010000380.1:0-3391 GCA_035488355.1 bacterium
TTCGCCATGGGCAGCAGCACCGAGAATTCCGCGTTCGGCCCGACCCGGAACCCGTGGGACCCCGCCCGCGTGCCGGGCGGCACGAGCGGCGGCCCGGCGGCGGCGGTCGCGGCCGGGGAGGCGACGCTCGCGCTGGGGTCCGATACGGGCGGGAGCATTCGCCAGCCCGCGGCGTTCTGCGGGGTGGTCGGGCTCAAGCCGACCTACGGGCGCGTCTCGCGGTACGGCCTCGTGGCGTTCGCGTCCTCGCTCGACCAGATCGGCCCGCTCGCGCGCGACGTGCGGGATGCCGCGCTGCTGCTGCACGTCATCGCCGGCCGCGATCCGGCGGATTCGACCTCGTCCGATGCCGAGGTCGTCCCGTACCACGACCGCCTCACCGGTGCGATCCGGGGGATGCGGTTGGGGGTGGTCCGGGAATTCTTCGCGGAAGGGCTGGACCCGGGTGTAGGCGCCGCGGTGCGCAAGGCGATCGACACCTGCCGGGATCTCGGGGCGGTATGCGAGGAGGTCTCGCTGCCCCACGCCTCCTACACGCTGCCGGCCTACTACATCGTGGCGCCGGCCGAGGCGAGCAGCAACCTGGCGCGGTACGCCGGGGTCCACTACGGCCACAGGACCGCCGCGGCGGGCGACCTCGAGACGCTCTACTCGCGGACCCGTCGAGAGGGGTTCGGCGCGGAGGTGAAGCGCCGGATCATGCTGGGCACCTACGCGCTCTCCGCCGGCTACTACGAGGCGTTCTACCTCCGGGCCCAGCGCGTCCGCACGCTCATCCGCCGGGACTTCGAGGCGGCGTTTGCCCGGTTCGACGCGCTCCTGGGGCCTGTGACGCCGACGGCGGCGTTCCGAATCGGCGAGAAGGTCGACGATCCTTTGCAGATGTACCTGTCCGACGTGTATACCGTTCCACTGAACCTCGCGGGCATCCCCGGGGTCTCTGTCCCGTGCGGGTTCACCGGGGGGCTCCCGGTGGGGCTGCAGGTGATCGGCCGCCCCTTCGACGAGGCGACGATGTTGAATGTCGCCTACGCGTTTGAGCAGGCGACGCCGTTCCACACGATGCGGCCTCCGCCGGCATGACATACGAGACGGTCATTGGTCTGGAAGTGCACGTGCAGCTCAGCACGGCGAGCAAGATGTTCTGCGCGTGCGCCGTGGCGTTCGGCGCGCCGCCGAACACCCTGACCTGCCCGGTCTGCCTCGGGCTCCCCGGCTCGCTGCCCGTGCTCAATCGCCGGGCGGTCGAGCTCGGGATTCGCACCGGGCTGGCCCTGGAGTGCCGGATCCATCCCGAGAGCCAGTTTCACCGGAAGAACTACTACTATCCGGACCTGCCGAAAAACTATCAGATCTCTCAGTACCAGTACCTGACCCACCCGCCGCTGGCCACCGGCGGCGCCCTCAGCGTTCCTTCGGGCAAAGCGGTCAGGAGGGTCGGCATCCGCAGGGTGCACCTCGAGGAGGACACGGGCAAGCTGGTCCACGTCGCCGGCCGCAGTCTGGTGGACTACAACCGGGCAGGGGTGCCGTTGATGGAGGTCGTCACCGAGCCCGATCTCCGCTCGGCCGAAGACGCGCGGGTCTTTCTGATGCACCTGCGCGCCGTGCTCCAGTTTGCCGAGGTGACGAGCGGACGTCTGGAGGAGGGGACGCTGCGCTGCGACGCCAACCTCTCGCTCCGGCCGCCGGGCGGCCCCCATGGGATCCGGACGGAGATCAAGAACATGAACTCCCTCCGCTCGGTGGAGCGCGCCCTCCACTTCGAGGAGGCGCGGCAGCGGCAGCTGCTCGACGGCGGCAAGCCGGTGGTGCAGGAAACGCGCCACTGGGACGAGGGCCGGGAGATCACCTTCTCCTCGCGTGAAAAAGAGGAGGCGCAGGACTACCGGTACTTCCCCGAGCCGGATCTGGTGCCCGTGCAGATCGGCACGGCACAGGTGGAGGGCGTCCGCGCCGGTCTCCCCGAACTCCCCGACGCGCGCCGCCGCCGGTACGTCGAGGCGTTCGGACTGCCGGAGCACGATGCGGTGGTGCTCACCGCGACGCGCTCGATGGCCGAGTTCTTCGAGCGCGCCGCTGCCGTCTTTCCGAAGCCCAAAGTGGTCAGCAACTGGCTCATCGGCGACGTTTCCGCTTATCTCAACGCCGAGGGGCGCGAGATCGACCAGGTGCCGATCCGCCCCGAGTCGCTGGCGGCCCTCCTGGCCCTCGTGGAGGCGGGCACCCTGAGCGGCCCCTCCGCCAAGGAGGTCCTCGAGGAAATGCTGCGGACCGGCCGGACGGCGGAAGCGATCGTGGCGGAGCGGGGGCTCGTCCAGATCAGCGACGAGGCGATGCTGGACAAGGTGATTCAGGAAGTGATCACCGAGCATCCCGGGCCGGTCGGCGATGTCGGCGCGGGGAAGGTCCAGGCCGTCACGTTTCTCGTGGGCCAGGTTATGAAGAAGACCCGCGGCCGCGCGAACCCCGCCCTCGTCAACCGCCTGATCCGAGAGCGGCTTCGTGTCCCCTAACCCTTTCCGGCGGGACGTTCCGGCCCGCGCCGCGGGCACAGGGTCCTCCGGGGGACGGCAGGCGCGGACCCCGAAGGGACGGCGGGCATCCGGCCCCGGCATCGTCCAGGGAAAGCAGATTGTGGTGCGCTTCGCGCGGATGGGCGCCACCGGCGAGGCGGTCGCGTCCGTGGCCGGCCGCGAAGTGGCCGTGCCCTACGCCGCGCCGGGCGAGCAGGCCCGCGTCCGCATCCTCAGCGTCGAGCGCGGCCGGGCGCGAGGGCAGCTGGTGGCCCTCCAGGTGGCCTCTCCCCGGGTCGTGCGCCCGCTCTGCCCGCACTTTGGACGCTGCGGCGGCTGCCAGTGGCAGCACCTCGAGTATCCGGCGCAGCTCGAGCAGAAGACCGCGCTCGTCCGCGATGCCCTCAATCGCGCCCGCATTCCCTCCCATCTCGTCTCGCCGGCCTTTGGCTGGGAGCCGCCCTGGGAGTTCCGCACGCAGCTGGAGGCGGTCGTCGGGACGCGAGAGGGGCGGCCGGTGCTGGGGTTCTTCGCCTGGGGAGGCGGCCGGGTCGTCGAGGTTCAGCAGTGTCCCGTGCAGCACCCGGGCAACGTCGCGGCCCTCACCGCCATCCGGGCCGCCTGGGACGCGCTCCGCCCGGTCGCCGGAGCCGTCCGCGGCCTGCTATCCCGCGTGGCCGCTGCCTCCGGCGAAGTGATGCTGGGCTTGGCGGCGACCCGCCGGCTCCACGCGGACGAGCGCCACCTGGTGGTGCGGGCGCTCCTCGACCGGATCCCGAACCTCGTCGGCCTCATGGAGGTCCGCGCACCCCGCCGAAGCCACCTCCTCGCCGGCCGCCGCGCCGATCTGCTCTGGGGCCGGCCGCACGTGGCCG
>DATHLI010000381.1:0-13165 GCA_035488355.1 bacterium
AAGGAACGGCTCCGCAGCGATCTGATCAAGAAGCTCCTCACCGCGTACGAGGACGAACGGCGGCGCATCGCGCGGGAGCTGCACGATGAGACCGGCCAGTCGCTGACCGCGCTCATTCTCAATGTCGAGATGCTCCGCAACCTCGTCGAGCAGGGCCAGGGGGCGTCGGTGGACGAACTGGACCGGCTCAAAGCGCTGGCGGAGGCGACGCTCGAGGAGGTCCGAAAGATGATCTACGACCTCCGCCCCACCATTCTCGACGACCTGGGGCTGGCCGCCGCGCTGCGGTGGTATGTCCACCACCAGGTGGAGCCGCGGGGGCTGGTGGTAGGCCTCAAGCTCGAGCTCGGTGACGCCCGCTTGGACCCCGTGCTGGAGACCGCGGTGTTCCGGATTGCCCAGGAAGCCCTCTGGAACATCGTCAAGCACGCCGCAGCCACCCGTGTCGACGTCGCGCTCGCCCTCAGCGATGGCCGGCTGCGTCTGCGCGTCAAGGACAACGGACGCGGATTCCAGGACAGGCGCCGGTCCGGCAACCCGCTCGGCGGCGGCGCCGGTCTAGGTGGCATGGAGGAGCGGGCTACGCTCCTGGGAGGCACCGTCCGCATCACCTCCGCGCCGTCTACCGGCACCGAGGTCGTCGCCGAACTGCCGCTCCCTGTACCGGCCAGCCAGTCCTGACGAGGAGGTCTTAGAGATCACGCGGGGGGAGGTAGCGAGGGCCTCTCCTAAACCGGTCTTCCGGCCCGCTGCTCGGGATCGGCTAACGGACGATCAGCACCGGGGTGTGCGCCCCGTGCAGAACGCGCTCGCTCACGCTCCCGAGGATCAGCCCGCCGATCTGGCCTCGCCCGCGTGACCCCATGATGATCATATCCGCCTTGAGCTCTTGGGCGGCGCTCAAGATCTCCGCGGCGGGATCTCCCTGCCGATAGTGGTGCGTCGCACGTTCGTCGAGCCCGGCGAGCGCCTTCACGGTCTGGCCGAGAATCGCCCGGCCGGCCTGCTGCATTTCCTCCTCCAGGCTGCGGAGATCCACCGTCGAGTCCGCGGTGGCGCCGGCAAACACGATCGCTGGAATATGCCCGACATGGACCACCATGATTTCCGCCCCCCGCAGCTCGCGGGCCAACCGGGCGGCCCATTCTGCAGCCTTGAGCGCGTGCTGCGAGCCATCGGTCGCCACAAGCATCCGCATCATGTGTGCCTGTGCCTCCATCAAACGGCCACATCGCGCTTCATCGAGTCGAACTGCTCCTTGGTGATCTCGCCTGCCGCATATCGGCGGCGAAGGATCTTCATCGGGGTCTCGAGATCCTGGCCGGTGCCGCCGTGGGCGTTCATCCACCTGACCGCGACAACGACGCCCGCGATCACCACCACCCAAAACGCCAACATCGTGATCCACCCCACGCCCATCCAGCCCCAACCGCCACCGTACCCGTAGGGCCACATCATCACCCTCACCCCCTCCTCCCGGCAATCACACCTTGACGCGCTGGCTGAGCTTTCGGACGACCCGCTCCAGCCGGGCCCGTGCCTCCTCGGTGACCGGCCGCAACCGCTCGTTTCCAACAACGCCCAGGACGGCGAGGGGATCCATGATGGACACCACGCTACCTCCTGCGTCTTCATAGACGGCGACGTTGCAGGGGAGCAGGAGACCGATCTCCAACTCGGCTTCGAAGGCCCGATGCGCAAGGTGCGGGTTGCAGGCCCCGAGAATAACGTACTTGCGGAACTCGACGTTCAGCTTCTGCTTCATGGTCTTCTGCACATCGATCTCGGTCAGCATCCCGAACCCCTCGGCCTGGAGCAGCTCCTTGGTACGCCCGACGGCTTCGTCATACGGCATTTGAACCTCTGCCCCAAAACCGTACTTCGTCTGATTCATACCTCCACCCCGCAATCTCACAGAGTCTCCATCCAGCCGTTTAGTTCACTTCCGGCCGGCTTTGCTCCGGGCGACCTCAAGGCGCTCCTCCGAGAACGGCGCCTCGTGGAGGTTCAGGAATACCCGGACGATGTCGCTTGCTCCACGAGTGGCGGCTGGCCGGGGAGAAGAAGCCCGCAGCTTAAGCAAGGCCCGCCGGCTTCAGCAGCACGTCCTGGCTGACGCTGCTGGCGTATTATTCCCCTCGACGATTGCGTTTTCATCAAAGCTCACCTCACGGCTCGGACGGAGTACTGGCCCCCCCACTCGCAGGGAACCCGGCCGTCGTCCCTGGGGTCGTTCCAAGGGACGCCGTCCACGATGAACAGATATGGATACTCACCAGGGGCGAGGGTGACCGCAACGTTCCACTGGTTTTCAGGAGATAACTCGAGACGGTGAACGGCCGGGTCCCACCCGTTGAACGACCCCACGAGAGCCACGGACTGCGCGCCGGCCACACGCCGGCCGTCCAATCTGAAGACAACGTTCCGCGCAGGCGCCAGTCTCGGAACGACCAGAAGACTTGCCACAAACGGCCTCCCCTCCGCCGTAGGGCCTCTCCGCACAATCTTACCGTGCCGCCATTCCCTCGGGCCCGACGACCAAAGTGGCGGTCATCCCCGCCCCGCGGTGCCCGGGGGCAGCGCAGAAGAAGTCGTACATCCCGGGCTCTACCGTGCCCAACCCCACGATCGTCCGCTCGCCCGGAAGCAGTGTGACCCGGATGTGGCCCGGGATCACCAGGGTGTGCGTGACGTCCCCGCCGTTGATCAGCTCAAGGTTGATCGGAGTCCCCAAGGCGGCCTGAATCACGTTCGGCTCGAAGGCGAAATCTACCATGCGAAGCGTCAGCAGCTGGACCCCGGACGATGCAGGGGTGTGCCCGGGATAGAGGGGTAATACCCAGCTCATCCCCACGAGCGCGCTCAGGCCTATCAAGACCCCGGCGAGGAAGCGGGCTCGAGCCGGCAGGACCGGAGCCAGCCGGATCGCCAGCACGAGGACAGCCACCCCAAACACGAGCATCCACAATGCGGTGCCGCCGAACCACATACCCATCACCCTCTCCCTGCCCGCTGCCGGTGAGAGCCCGGTCGCATCCCTTGCCCCCTCATTGTTCGCCGAAACCCATCTCGGGACAATCGGGCGCGCGCCCGATCCACGGGTCAGGCCTCAATCCTGGGATGGAGCCCTCCCCCCGCATGAGCGGGCGGCACAACCGGGTTTGGTCCGGCGGGACGGAGCGGGCGCCCGTCTCAGGAGATGGCTTTGGCGATGAGAAACGCCGCGGCCGCGGCGAGCCCGCCTACGAGCGCGGTCTGCAGAGCGCTGCGGTGAGGCCTGGCGCCTGTGAAGCGCCCCTTGACGAAGCCGAATATCAGTAGGGCCGACAGGGTGACGGCCACGGAGAAGGGAAGCGCGGCGGGCGCGCTGGCCGAAAACATGTATGGAGCGAGGGGAATGAACCCGCCGCCCACGTAGGCCCCGGCAATCGTCAGGGCGCTCCTGAGCGCCCGCTTCGGATCGGGCTTCTCGAGCCCCAACTCGAAGCGCATCATGAAGTCAACCCAGGCGGCCGGGCGCTTCCGCAGCGCCTCTACGATCGGGCCCCTTTCCTTCGCCGTCAAGCCGTAGCCCTGGAAGACCTGCCTCACTTCCTGGGCTTCGATTTCGGGCACGCCGGCCACTTCAGCCTGTTCGCGTTCCAGCTCGCTGGCATAGTGCTCGGCGTCTGTCCGGGCGGCGAGATAGCCGCCCAGGCCCATGGCGATCGATCCCGCCACGATCTCGGCCAGCCCCGCGGTCACGATAATCCGCGTGGAGGTCACCGCACCGGACAGTCCTGCCGCCAGCGCAAATGGCACCGTCAACCCGTCCGACATCCCGATGACAATGTCTCTAACGGTCTCGCTTGCCGTAAAGTGCCGCTCGATGTGAGGAGTCTGAGGCACGGACGTCCCCCTCTACTACTGATACCCCTGGCTCGCGCAGGGCTTGGTGATCGCGATCGCGACCCGGAATCAAGCGTACCCGGCCCGCGCCTCCGACGCGATAGGGCGCAGACTCGACACGATCAGGCGCCCGGCGGAGGGGCAAATCGGTCGGCGAGCCGATATGCGCGAAACCACCAAAGGATCTATCCTGAAGACGCACGGACCCGTCCGGAGGACGGGATAGGCGAGAAGTATAGAGAGGAGGGCGAACATGTTTGCAGCAGCGTGGGTGTGGCTGGCTGCCGCCATCATCGGGGTGGTCGCGATCTTCGCGGTGCTCGAGCTCCTGTCCGTCGCCGTCTCCGATGCCCGGGAGACACGCCGGCCGGTCGGTCCCATCGCCGAGGCATTCGAGCGAGCGAAGCAGAAGCCGGCGGCGTAACAACCGCCGACATCTCGCCAATCGCCGGATCATCTCTCTGGGGACTAATCGTTGACGCGAGGCTGGGAGTGACGCGAACATGGCGCCAATTCCGCTGACGGCCACAGACCGGAGGAGTCCCTTGACCGGACCCGAATGGAACGGTAGGGTGTCGGCAGTGCCATCGACCAAGACGCAAAAAATTCGAGTGCTCCTCGCCGACGACCACGCGATCGTGCGGGAAGGGGTCAAGCGGATCCTCACGGCCGAGCCGGATTTCGAAGTCGTTGGGGAGGCCGAGGACGGCCAGCAGGCCGTAGATCTGGTGAGAACATTGAAACCGGATGTCGCCGTGCTGGACATCAGCATGCCCGGGATCAATGGGATCGAGGCGACCAAACAGATCAAAGCTGCCTTCCCCAACACTCACACCCTTGCGTTGACGATGCACGAGGATGAGTCGTTCGTCTTTCAACTGCTCAAGGCCGGCGCTTCGGGCTATGTCCTGAAGCGGGCGGCGGTCTCCGACCTGGTGCAGGCGATCCGGGCGGCCAAGCGGGGCGAAGCGTTCCTCTACCCATCTGTGGCCAAAGCGGTGGTGGCGGACTATCTGAAGCGCGTGGAGGCGGGCGAGGGACGCGAGACCTACGATGGACTGACCGACCGGGAGAAAGAGATCCTCACGCTGGTGGCCGAGGGGGCGACGAACCAGGACATCGCGCAGAAGCTCTACATCAGTGTGAAGACGGTGCAGACCCATCGCGCGCACATCATGGAAAAGCTCAACCTGCATGACCGCACGATGCTCGTCCGCTACGCCATCCGAAAGGGCCTGATCGAGCCATAACGCCAGGTATCTCCGAGGAGTTCTCCTTATATTTTCGCGCCCTTGCACTTCTTGACCGGTGTGGCGCAAATGACATGTTAGAAGGCCTCAAGTTGCACGTCGAAGCCGCGCAGGCCGCCGTGCAATGAGCCGCAGGTCGGGAAACACTCCCCCCGGTTTTCGCCCTACCGCTCAATACATCGGCCGCCCGATAGCGGGCGAGCCCCAGCCCACATAGAGTTAAGACATGAGAGGCCAGCACCGGCAGGCAGGGGAGGGAGCGCGATGCACGCTCGGCTGAGCCTGCGGGGGAACCTGGAGCCCATCTTCGATTGGTACTTCAGGTACACCGACCCTGAGAAACTCCAGAAGACTCATCACACTCTTCCCGCCCCGTAACCGGATCGCGGACAGAGGGCAACGGCGGATTCGGGAGGGTGATCTGAATGACACACCTCAATGTCGGACAGGCAGAGGCCGTGGAGGTGCTGACCGCCAAGAGCCTCGACCTGCTCGATCAATTCGACACCAGTTCGGCAAGCCGCCGTCTGCGACACGCGATCAGCCGGGGCCAGAGGCGATACCGCCAGGTGCACGACCGAAGCAATCGCGGTTTCTATCACGGACTCATCACGGGGTACGCGGTGGCTCTGAAGGTCCTTCAGGGCAAGGTGAGCGGGATGCGCTCCCGCTAGGTTTGGCGGGGCTCCGCGTCGGATCAGCCTTCCCCCGCCTTTCGGAACACAACCCAGGTGCCCGGCCACGCGTCGGGTCCACGCGCGGGTTGAGCTTCCGGGATGCTCAGCCGCCGTTAGAGATGAGCCGTTAGTTGCGCCCGGAGCGTCTCCCCCGTCCGCGTCGTCGCAACGACCTCCAGGCGCCATTCCCCGGGTCCGAAATTCCCCCCGGAGGAGAAGTGGCCGGGCCCTTCGAGGACGGCGGGGAGACGTCTGGGAGGCGCCCCAATGAGACCCGCGGTGATCTCAGGGGCGCGCGCGAGGATCAGTTCACGCCCCTGAGCATCAGTGAAGGTTCCATGGAGCGCGTTGAACCCCGCTTTCCCAGGATCGAGGTAGATGCTGAGTGTTCGGACCGCGGAGAGGGCGATGACGTACACGGGGGGCCTGCCCGGGGTCTGGATGGTTCGCACGGTCTGCCCGGCCCGAACGGTCGTCAGTTCAAGGGGGACCTCCACTGACTGGGTCTGGTGCTCAACAACGACAACGACGGCCCAGCGGCCGTCGAGCGAGATGTTGGATCCTTCCCCTTGGTAGAGACCGGCCGAGTTGCGCGATAGGAGCAGGCTCGACGGTCCGAGGTCGGGGCGATCGGGCTTCGTGAACCGAAGGGTCACCCGGTCGGCGACTATGGGCCGGTGAGTATCGTAGTCCGTGATCGCGGCCGTGAACCGGTTGTTCCCCGGGACCCCCGGCGCCGCCGTCAGGGCCACTCGCACGGAGGTGGCGTAATCGCTGCCGGCGGTGGAAATTGCGGGCACAGGCAACGCGGAGCCCCGCGTGACGCTTGGTGGGGCCAGACCGGTCAAGATACCGGTCACGGCGAGCGCGCCCGCAGCGACAGCTATTTCAGCGGCGACCAGAAGATAGAGAATGCGGCCGCCTTGCCGCCGATCGGAGCGGGTCAGGTGCCGGCCGAAGGCTCCGAGCATCGCCAGGGCGATGAACAGGCCCGCCTTCAGCAAGACAAGTCTCCCGAACGCCGTGGAAAATAACGAAGGCCAGGTCCCGACCTCGTCCGCCGCGCGCATCGCGCCCGTGAGGCCAACCGTGCCGAGCGCGGCCGCAGCCCCCAGCGAGAGCCAACGACCAGCCCTGGCGCGTTGCTCCGCGTCTTCTATCCGAGCGGCGAGCAGCATTGTCGCCAGGGCTCCCGCCCACACGCCGACGCCTGCAAAATGAGTCCATTGCACGAAGACGTTCCACCAGCGTCGCAACTCCGTGTCCGCGCCGGCGTGACCGGCCAGCGCTTGGGCCAGCATTGCGGCTCCCGCCGCGACGCCGAGGGCCGATAGCGTGGTCCGCCGGAAGCGGACGCCGCGGTGTCCAACGGCGATGGCGAGCCCCGCCGCCGCAATGGGAAGGGCCCTCCACCACAGCGCGTGACCGAGAGGGGTTCGCAAGAGGCGGTCAATCCCGGCTCCAGTATCCAGAGCCTGGGCAAGGCCCAAGAGGACCAGCCCGACCGCGGCGCAGGCCCAGAAGATCCACACGTACGTAAGAAGACCTGGGGAAAACGCCCGCGCCGCCGCGCCGGCGACTGCGGCCGCCAGGAGGCCGCTAAGGCCGGTATACAGGAGCAAACGGCTGACAACATACGCCGCCGACGGAGGAGGATTGACCGCCTGCGGCTGTGCAGCTCCGGGTGGCGCAAATCCCACGCCGAAGCTGAACGCGCCGCCGGCGACGTGGCCGTCGACGCGAGAGACGGTGCGCCAGTTCACGGTGTAGACGCCTCGGGGGAGTCTCAGGAGAGGCACGCGCAGTTCCAGGGGCCGGTCGCGAACGGGGTGGATGCCGCCGGCCTCCACGGTACGTCCACCACTATCCAGCACGTGGATAATGGAAAGCGTGGGCTCGGGCTGTTCGGTGAAGATGAGGTCGATCGCGTCGGGGGCATGCTCCAGCACCGCACCATTTTCGGGGAGGGAGCGTTGGAGCAGCGCATGCGCCCCGGCATTTTGGCCAAACGCACACAGGAGGACGGCCAACACGGCCACCGCACGGACTTGAACTACCCACCCTCGGGGCAAACGGCAATTTCGCGGCATGAGCCTTGGGGCATCGGGTGCGGATACGACTTGAGATACTGGAGCCGCCCGATGGCCTTGGTGCCCATTGTGGGGTATACAAAAGGGGTATGCAAGAAACGAAACCCCTTTACGTCCCACCCATCAGGAGGCACATTATGCGCATCTTTCATCGCCGCCCGGGACGGCCGACTATCCTGGCGCTGATCGTCATGGGCACGCTTGGGCTCCTCGCGCTACCGGCTGCCCGACCCGGGGAGGCGCAGAACGATGGGCCCCGTTTCTACGACGCGGCGGTCCCACCGACCGGGAGCCAACACGTCAAGCAGGTGACGGTGACCGCCCGGAACGCGGTCCAGGAGATTGCCCCGGGGGTGAAGGTCCCGCTGTGGACCTTCAACGGCTCCGTCCCCGCGCCGATCGTTCACGTCCGCCAGGGCGATGAGGTGCGCGTGACGTTCCAGAATAAGACACCGCTCGCACACTCGATTGACTTCCACGCGGCGACGACGCCATGGAACGTCTGGTATCAGCCGGTGCTCCCCGGGAAATCGCTGAGTTTCAGCTTCGTTGCGAACTACCCGGGCGTGTTCATGTTCCACTGCGGGACGCCCCCGGCGTTCATGCACATCAGCAGCGGAATGTACGGAGCCGTCGTCGTCGATCCGGCGACCCCGCTGCCGCCGGCGAAGGAGTTCACGCTGGTCGAGAGTGAGTTTTATATTTCACAGGGTGCCAACGGTGCGTACCAGCCGGATGTGCAGAAGGTTCTCGATGTCAAGCCGGACTACGTCGTCTTCAACGGTGTCGCGGATCAGTACCAGGACCATCCTTTGGTTGTCAAAGCGGGCGATCGGATCCGGCTCTACGTGCTGAACGCGGGGCCAACCCTGTTCTCGGCGTTCCATGTGATCGGCTGGATCTTCGACAAAGTCTACGTCGATGGAAACCCGGCAAACGTGCTCCAAGGCGTCCAGACCTACACGATCCCGCCGGGCGGGGGTGCGGCGTTTGAGTTGACGATCACGCAGCCCGGATTGTATCCGTTCGTCACGCATGCGTTCGCGTTCACCGGGAAGGGCGCTGTGGGCGTGATCAAGGTCGTGAAGTAGGAGCACGTTCTGACAAGGACCGGCCCACCCGCGGCCGGTGGACCGCTGGCCTTTACGTTCGGCAGTTGGTTCGCCTGGACGGCGGTGGGGGTGGCGTTTCCGGTGCTCGGCCTGTTCCTGGTGGGCGCGGCCGGCTCCCTTGCCACAGGCGCTTATGACACCCTCCCGGCGCTCGCCGCCACCCATGTCGCGACCCTGGGGTGGGGGACGATGACGATCATGGGGGGCGCGATGCAGATGGCTCCGGCGCTCCTCGGGGGACGGGTCCGGGGTGAGCGCTCGGTGCCGTGGCTGTACGGGTTGTTCGCGGCGAGCGTGCTGACCCTGATCGCGGGGTTCGCCCGGGGCAACTTCGGGCTTGCCGCCGCTGCCGGGGGAGGCGCCACCCTGGCGTCCTGGTGGTTCGTCGCGCTGATCGCCTCGACGATCGCTTCGGCAGGAAAGAAGCGGTCGGTCGTGAGCCCGCAGATCCCGGTGGCCTTCCTCTGCTTTGTGCTGGTGCTCCTCTGGGGTGTGGTTCTCGCGGCCAACATGCGCTGGGGATTTTGGCCGGCGCTGTTCGTCGACCGCCGGGGACTGGTCGTGCATCTAACCCTGGGTCTCGGGGGATGGTTTGGACTGATGGTGGTGGGGACGTTTTACCGTCTCGTCCCCCTGGTCCACGGCGCGCGGGTCGCCGCTCCGCACCGGGGATGGGCCATCCTCGGCCTGGGGGTGCTTGCCATCGGCGGCGTCCTAACCGGCGCCGTCTGGGGGATCGGCTGGGCGTTCCGGGCGGCGGCCGTCCTGGCAGCCTGTGGGCTGCTGCTGTTCGCCTGGGAGATCCTCCACGTGCTTGCCCACCGGCAAGGCCATGTGCCCGACCTGAATGTTCCGCACTGGCACGCCGTCGCCGGCTACTCCGTCGTGCTCGCGTGCATGGGGGGTGGCTGGGGACTGGGATGGGTGGCGACCGATCCTCCCTCCCGGCTCGGCGAGTGCGTGACGGCGCTTTTTCTGCTCGGGTGGGTGACCCAGGCGATCATCGGGCAGCTCTACAAGATCACCCCGTTTCTAATGTGGTACTATCGCGCCACGATCCCCGATATGCTCGCCATTCCCCGCCAGCCGGCGCCCTATAATCCTCGGCCCGGGCGCGCCGTCCTGTGGTTGAGCAACCTGGGGGTGGCCGGCCTGGCGCTCGGCATCTGGCTCGCCGCCGCCCCTGTGGCGGAGGGGGGAGCGGTCCTGCTCGCCGGCGCGGCATTTGTGCTGGCCTACCTGCTGGCCTACCGCTGGATCCCCGGCTGCCTCGCGGGGACCCTGCCGTTCGAGTGGAGGTGGCGCATCTCCTGAGCCTGCCGAGCCGGACAGGCGGTCATCGGTACGACGCGTTATCAATGGTTGCGTGGAAGAAGTCCCCGTCAGATTCGAACCGGTCCGTGCCGACAAAGTAACCGACCCGCAACCGAGTGGGAATCGTGAACCCTCCAAATCTGCCCTCTTGTTCCACGAGTCCCCCGAAGTCGACATAGCGAAACCGTGTGTTGTCGGGATTGCTCCAGCGCGGCAGACTCACGTTCCGGAGCATCCCGTTGGCGCTGATGCTAAGCTCGAGATCTGCTGCCTCGGCCTGCACAGCAAGGTGCGCCCGGGCGTGAAGCGCGTCGCGCGCCGCCCACGTGATCTCCTGCCGGCAGAGCACCGACGGCAACCACACGGATTCGGCCATGACGCGGCCGGCTGCGAAGCGGGTGATGTCAGGCCCGGACGCCCTCATGACGGGGACGACTTCTAAGAGGTGCCATCGCATCATCCCTTCGCCGTTTACGAGGCAGTCGAATCCTCGGACGGGGAGGCCGTTGACGCGTGCCGTGGCGCTCCACATCATGCCGTGGTCCCAACTAATGACCTGCTCGGCCGTGAACGGACGCCACTGCCGCAATTTGATCTCTCCGTGCATGCGCAGGCGAACCGCAGACGCCAGCGGGGTCCCGGGAGCGATCGCATGCGCCAGATAACGCTGGGCCGCGTCGGGACAGCCGGACAGTTGCTCGAGCCGAAACATGCGCGAGGATGATGGCACGGCGTTCCATAGTTCGTCGAGAGAAGGCGCGTGCATTGTCGTTCCTTCAGGGAGTCACCCGGATGCGCGGCCGCGAGATCAGGGAAGCGGGCGACCTGACGTGAGGCGAAGCAGGATGACCCCGAGCAGAATAATGTTTACCACGGTTCCGGCGCGTGCATCATTCCACCAGAGAATAACGAGCGCCTGCGAGAGCCCGATGCCGAGAAGCGCGGGGATCCACCACTTTTCGAAGCGAGCCAGCAGCGCCGCCGCCGCATAGATGAGCAACACGCAGGCTCCCAGCCAGGCGAGGCCGAGAACCCGCGACATGGCGTCCGAGAGCGGGACCAGCGTGCGGTCGGTCAGGGTCTTAATGTCGGCTAAGTGCCATTCCTTCAAGAAGCCCATCACGTGGATGAGCCCGTGTAACATGAGGACCGCTACCACAATCCACTTGATGACCTGGTTCATGATGCAGCGGGAGCGCTTGTCAGGCGGTGGGTCTGGTTACTCGAACAATTTGGCCGTGTCCACTTCAGTGTCCGGGAACAGCTGGCAGCCAAGCCGGTTTCCACGACGCAGAACTGGCTGCTCCTCGTAGGCACCATCGCGCCACGCGAAGACCCTGACTTCTTCGGCGTCAGGATCAACCACCCAGTACCAGCGGACGCCGTGGCGCGCGTACTGGCGAAGTTTCACGCCGAGATCTCGGTCGCGTGTGCTATCCGACAGCACTTCGACGATGAGGTCTGGCGCGCCCTCGATCTTCTGCTCGGTGACGATGTGGAGCCGGTTCTTGGCAACGAATAAGAGATCGGGCTGCACCGCGGCCTCGGTGGGGTGCAGGACTACGTCGGTTGGAGCGACGTAAGCATCCCCGTACCCGGCGTCCTGAGCTCGATGGAGGAAGGCATACAGGGCTCCGACGACTTTCTGATGCCGAGTGCCCGGCGCCGGATTCACCACGAGCCTCCCTTCGAGGATCTCGTACCGATTGCCGTCGTCCGGCAATTGTCGGAGGTGCTCGTAGCTAAGGATCGGTTCGATCCGCGCCATGCTCCTCACCACCTGGTTGCGCAACTACCTGAGTCCGCGTTCCACGCGTCCCGTCGGATTTCCTAATCAACACAGTCGGACGATCTGTGAGTATCCACGCCATATTATACTCCCGCTTTGTCAACCTGCGAGTTTACCTCCGGTGCAAGAGGCCCGCGGGCAAAGTGCTATTTTGTCGCATGTTGCGGACGTCGCGCCGGGCTTCTAACCCGGGCGTCGCGGATTCGAGTCGACATCTTCCTTTCGGCACCATGTTCGGCCGGGTCGTCAACGACAAAATCCTCCCTCGCTTTGGGCGTCCGCGGATCGCGGTGAAACCATCCTGTTTCGGGGAAGGAGACGGCCTGGTCTTCAAGAACAAGGATCGCCACCACCCGCTTCCGGCGATCGGAGGTCCGCACACGGCGAAGGAAGTGAGCGGCGAAGGCAACAAATAATTCTATTTCCCCCTTTCCAGGTGATCTGCTCAAGTCCTTTTCTGCTCATGCGCGGCCCCCAGGGCACCGGAGCAAACATAGCTCAGCGGAGCCACATAGCCGATCTTCGAGCATCCAGAGGGTCACGCTGCTTGTCGTGCGGGCCGATTTTCACGGCATTATTTTGGTCCGATCCCCGCGCAGTTTGGGCATCAGAACAACTAGGCCATGCTGCTTCCCAGAGGCGACGAATACGTCGCTGCGGTTCAAAACCCGCGTACCGCTTTCGGCGACGCTGAGCTGAGAGACTGCGTGCCTGAGAGCGATCAGTTCGGCATCCCAAAACCCTACTCCGGCGGCTTTACGGCGACGTTCCATCTGACCCAGCAATCCCGGGAGTGGGCCGTCCGGTGCTTCACGCGCGTCATCTCCGATCTCCAGGAGCGGTACGCGGCCATCGATCACTTCCTTGCGAGGAATAACGAACAGTGCTTTGTCGGGACGTTTTACCTCGCGCAGGGCATTCGGATTGCGGCGCACTGGTATCCGATCATCAAGATGCAGTGGGTCAAGGGTGAAACCCTGAACGCCTTTATCGGAAAGAACATCGGGAATGCCGGGCGCATCCAAAAGCTCGTCCCCGAGTTCCG